>CALMTA010000133.1 GCA_937872505.1 uncultured Neisseriaceae bacterium
GTTTTTGCTTCAAACCCTTTACATACCCAAATTATGTCTTTATTATTTATTTGCTTATATATTGTACTTAAGACTTCACGTAATGCATTTATAGGAGTTGCAATAATTAATAAATTGCTAGATAGTGTATCTTTTATATCATTGGTAATTAATATTTCTTTAGAAAAAACTACATCAGCAGGTAAATAATTTATATTATTTCGAGTAATATTTATTTGCTCTACCTGCTTTTCATCTTTACTCCACAAGATTATATTTGCAACTTTACTAAAAGCAACTGCAAGTGCAGAACCCCAAGCCCCTGCACCTAAAATGCTAATTTGCATTTAAATATACTTTCTAAATTTAATAAGTACAATAATAATCTAATGAGCTGTTACATTGCTAATATTAGCCTCTGATTGTTGTTTTTGCTGATATAAATATGCGAAATTAACTGGTGCTAACATAACAGGTAAAAAGCCAGCCCTTGTTGTTAAATCAGTTACTACTTCTCGTAAATATGCAAAAAGCATATTAGGACACTCTATATTATGTAATAAATCTAATTGTTCTTGAGGAATATTACGCATTTGAAAAACACCAGCCTGATCAACCTCTATTAAGAACATCTGCTCAGTTCCAATTTTAGCATTAACTGTTGCATGAATAATAGTCTGATAAATTCCATCATCAATTTTTTCCGTATTATAGCTTAAATTTAATTCAATATTTGGCTGCTCCCTATTTAAAAATATTTTAGGGGCATTTGGTAATTCTAATGAAATATCTTTTACATAAATTTTATCTAAGCTAAATATTGGCTGCAAACCACTTGATTGTGTATTTTGTGTCATCAATTTTCCTTCAAAAATAATAAATCTCGATATTTATCAAAAAGTAACTTCCTACGAGATTTTATCATGAAGCGCAAATAGACGTTAATTATATATGATAAGTTATTTTAGTCATAATTTTAGAGGATAATTTCATTAAGGTTTTTATCATATTCGGTAATTCTATTTTACTTTGCTTATATGCCATTTCTGCATGAGCCTTTTCATCCATTTTCATCTGCTCTAAAATAGCAATACTTTTACAATCTTCTTTTGGTAATTTAGATAAATGCTCTTCTAAATGTTTTTCAACTTGACGCTCAGTCTCATATAAAAATGCATAACTCCATTTATCGCCCATCATTCCAGCCACCACCCCAATAGTTAAACTGCCTAAATAAAATAACGGATTTAAAATACTAGTTTTTCCACCTAATACATTAATTCTGTTTAAAGTCCAGGCTAAGTGTTCTACTTCCTCATTTGCAGCAGTTTCAAATGCTTCCTTATTTAATTTATCACGAGAAGTTAAAGCTTGACCATGATATAAACCTTGAGCACACACTTCCCCACAATGATTAACTCTCATAAGTGCAATAATTTTCTTTTTTTCCGCATGAGATAATTGATTTTCAGGAATATCATTATCAGGATGTGCCCTAGAAGATTTTGGCTCACTAAATAAATTTTTTATTATTTTATCAAATTCATATATCAACTTATCTACCATTTACAAAACCTATATAATAAAAAACTATTGAATATAGTTTTACATTTCAATCAAATAAAAAACACCAATTATACAGCTTAAAATAAATAATATTGAAGATAATGAATGCCAAAAATCAAAAATATTATTTTGAACTGATATTACTTGATGGGCTACTAAAGATAATTTTTGCCGAAGCTTATAAATTACAGGAAAAACTGCAAAATTATTTATTATTAAAATAAACCCCATACTCATGATATACCAAAAACGTTTAGTTTGAATAAGCGCTAATTTATGATTAATTATAACTTCTATTAAAGCAATAATAAGACATACTATCCCTATATATGCCATTATGTTTAATATCTGCCCAACCAAATCTGATGCAGTTATTTGATCCAAGGTCCGAAATAGCATAGGAAACATAACTAAAGCTACCATCCAACTGCCGCCTAACCAAAATGTCATGGCTAATTTACTAAATTGATGTATACTTACAATTTCTCTCCGGGAAAAATTAGCTTGCCCAATTGCTATTTTTGGTTTTCTAAAAATTCTTTTAAGTATATTCATAAAACTTCTCCTTAAATAATAAAGTTTTAAGCAATTTAACCCAGCTTATTTAACAAATAATCTAATTATGATAACGATTAACTGCCGCTAAAATATCTTGTTTTGCTGCATCTATACTATCCCAGCCTTTAACTTTAGCCCATCTTCCTGATTCAAGCCCTTTATAATTTTCAAAGAAAAATTTTATTTGATCCATAATAAGTGGCGGTAAACCTTCCATAGTCTCTATTTTAGCATATAATGGACATATTTTTTTTGTTGGAATAGCGAATAGTTTGGTATCCACTCCAGCACCATCTTCCATTTTTAACATCCCCAATGGTCTGCATTTAATTATTGCTCCGGGCACTATCGGAAACGGTGTTACGACTAAAACATCTATAGGATCTCCATCTTCCGATAAAGTATGAGGAATAAAACCATAATTTACTGGATATGACATCCCCGTTCCTATAAACCTATCAACAAATAATGCACTTGAATCCTTATCCATCTCATATTTCACAGGAGGTGCAAATGCCGGAATCTCAATAATTACATTAAATTCTTCAGGAATACTATCTCCGTGTAAAACTTTTTCTAAATTCATTTATTACTCTTTCTTAAAAACTATTAGTGACGTATTTTAGCAAGAAGACACCACTTTCGTCACAAATTTTCAGTTTTAAAAATAATTGCTTGATTTTTTTTTTAATATCCCTATGTTATATTAAGTATACTTTTTTTATGATGAGTAAATAACATGCATTTAAACCCAAAACAAATTGTCGATGAATTAAATAAATATATAATAGGGCAGCATAATGCTAAAAAAGCAGTAGCTATTGCTTTAAGAAATAGATGGAGGCGTCAGCAAGTTAAAGAACCTCTTCGTAGTGAAATCACTCCCAAAAATATACTTATGATAGGTCCAACTGGAGTAGGTAAAACAGAAATTGCTAGAAGATTAGCAAAAATGTCTGATGCCCCTTTTATAAAAGTAGAAGCTACAAAATTTACTGAAGTAGGTTATGTTGGTAGAGATGTTGATTCAATTATTCGTGATTTAATAGAAATTGCAATAAAAGAAACTCGTGATAACACCCGAAAAATTCATGTAGAAAAAGCAAAAAACGCTGTTGAAGAACGCATATTAGATATATTATTACCTGCTCCTAGAGTCAATAATGAAACTATGCTTGAAGCTGACAATAAAAATAATACTAGAGAACATTTTCGTAATATGCTTAAAAATAATGAACTTGATGATAAAGAAATTGAAATTGAAATAGCTCTTCCTAAGGCTCAAATTGAATTGATGCCCCCCAACGGTTTTGAAGAAATTGCTAATCAATTACAGGGAATTTTTAATGCTGGAATTGAAGCAAAAAAAACTAAACGCAAGCTTAAAATTCATGAAGCTAAAAAAATACTACTTGAAGAAGAAGCTAATAAATTGGTAAATGATGATGAAGTCCGCCTCTTAAGTATTAAGAATGTAGAACAAAATGGTATAGTGTTTATTGATGAAATAGATAAGGTAGCTATTCGTGGAGACAATAAAGGTCAAGATGTTTCTCGATCAGGGGTTCAACGTGATTTATTACCACTTGTTGAAGGAACTACTGTAAGTACTAAATATGGATTAATTAAAACTGATCATATTTTATTTATAGCTTCCGGAGCATTTCATATCTCTAAACCTTCAGATTTACTCCCAGAATTGCAAGGTCGTTTTCCTATACGTGTTGAATTAAGCTCTTTAACTATTGAAGATTTTAAACAAATTCTAACTTCTACTAATGCTTGTTTAACAGATCAGTATAAAGCTTTATTAGCTACTGAAGGCTCTAATATTGATTTTCAAGATGACGGTATTAGTAAAATGGCAGAAATTGCTTGGACTGTTAATGAAAAGACTGAAAATATTGGTGCCCGCAGGCTCTATACTATAATTGAAAAACTTTTAGAAGATATTTCATTTGCACCTGAAAATAATCTAAATACCATAATTACTAGTAGTTTTGTAGAAAATAAATTAGGTGAAATATCTCAATCGGAAGATTTATCAAGATATGTATTATAATTTATACCAATTAAAAATTTACCCGTACTCCAAAAATAGAATACGGGACTTTTTTAGGAGACAATTTATTATTTGCTAAGCCTAATCACTATCTGATTTTAAAGTGGTTCGCGTAAACTCCAATAATCTTCCTAAACTAGATATCATTGACTTTAATATTTGTGAATATATCAATTCTAACAAATTTATGTGCATTTTTATCGAACATTATGTTTTGACCGTGATCATCCACTATACAAATACCATAATCTTTCAGATTATTCATTCTATTAGCGTATTCATCCTTTAATAATTTATATTTTTCTTTTGCTTGTTCTAACCCTAATGAATCTGACTTTTGAATGAATTCTACAATTAAATTTTTTTTATCTAATGTGTAACCATCAATAAAATTTTGTACACTTTTATATGGATGAATGCAATAGGGGATATTCAAATTAACCCCTAAACAAGGATACTTAAAAGTCAAATTGATTAATTTATGTAATTTATCTACATTTTCCATCCAATCTTTTTGGTTAAAGCTGGTATGAAAATTCGTACGATATTGATACCTCATTAGTAATGAATGGTTTGATTTTTTATAAATGTCTGCTTCAAGACCATCGCCAATCTTTTTATATTCACTAGGCTGCCCTCTAGAAACCTTATCAATTAATAAAGTTTGAAAAGTATTTGTATGTACATTTAATATTTGATAATATTTCTCTGTTCCATCATCAGATAAGATTATCCTTTGTTTTGTGCTTAACTGTGCCTGTAGCTGCTCTTTTATAGAATAAATTTTAAAAAAATCTTCTCTTGAAATTTTTTGATATGATGGGTTAAAATGAAAATGATATTTTATTTGTATTTTTGTAGAATTAAAAATATTTGATTCCCCATCTTCAAATGTCAGTTCGGATCCGTCCTCCAATTTATCCATTGCCCGCATATCTTTTATTGGTTTACCATTTATCAAAATAATTTTAAAATTTTTTTTCACTGTTGGATACATTGGACATTCTTCTCTAACTTTAAACTGATAAGAATTAGAACCATCACTAGTATGAATTGTTTGTAATTTAAACTGTTTTATTGGATTATTATATTCTTTCTTGTTTATATTTATTATCATATCCCCACGTTTAAATATCAAGTGATCTTTATCATCTATTTTTAATAAATCTTTCCCACCATTTATTATCTTTTTATTTATTAAAACAAGTTTATCACCTTTTTTTATACTAGGATATTTAGTCGTTTCTTCTTCATTCACATTAATGCTAAACTCTCCACTCTTTTTTTCTGAATTGTATTCATATCTTATACCAATTTTTAAATCTTCTAGTATTTTCGGCGTTCTTTGCTCTGATTCTAATCCAAAACAATTTAATTTTTGCGGTTGTTGATTTATAGAATCTTTATCTAAATTATAATACCCTTTATTTGCTTTTAAATTGTTTACATTCATATTATTTTTCCCCTATTAATCATGTAAATTTATTAGTACCATTAGCCATTTATAATTTAATCACATTTTATAAAAGCATCATTTCAATATAAAATCTGCGATAATTATTAATAATCAGTAATATTAACATGATAAATATTAAAAATAAAAGTAACATTTTTATCTTTTTTATACATATTTAAAATTAAGAACTCACTGATATGTCGTAGTTAAATAAATTAATTTTTTTGAATCACATGTAGAATTTTTAAATTACATCTTGTTTAATTTAAGTTGGCTTAAATTATTAACTTCTTTAGCTTAACACTAAATAAATGATATATTCTCAACTTAAAATAAAATATGGTAAAATACGCTTTTATTTTATTTATTATTTTTTCAAAAAGGAAATTAAATGAAAAATTTACTTAAAGCTCTAGTGTTTTCTTCAGCATTAATTAGCACATCATTTGCTGAAACACTTTATATTAATGGTAAACCTGTTGATCAAAAAATTATTGATCAAACTCTTAATCAGTTTAAAAAAGCATCGCCTATGGCTGCGGAACGCTTAAATGATCCTAAATTTAAAGTGCAAATATTACAATCAATCGGTATGCAACAAGCAATCCTTCTAGAAGGTAATAGTCAAGGTTTAGAACAAAGTTCCCAATATCAACAAAAACTTCAAGAAGTTAAGCCTATGATGTATGCTCAAATTTTTCAAGACAAATTAACTCAAAATCCTGTTAATGACTCTCAGCTTAAAGCTAAATATGAACAAATGAAACAAACTGCAATGAATGCAAAACAATATAAAGTTTCTCACATATTAGTTAAAGATGAAAAATCTGCAAACAATGTTCTTGCTCAATTAAAAAAAGGGCAAAAATTTGCTGCTTTAGCAAAAAAATTCTCAACTGATCCAGGCTCTAAAAATAATGGTGGTGATTTAGGTTGGTCTGATGGCTCTAATTATGTGCCCGAATTTTCTGCAGCTATCAAAACATTACAAAAAGGTCAATACACTACAGCTGCTGTAAAAACTCAATTTGGTTATCATATTATTCAATTAAATGATACTAAAACTGGTTCAAGTGATTTTGCTTCATTTGATAAAATGAAAGATCAATTAAAGCAACAAGCTGAAATGGATCAGGTTAAAAACTTCTTTGAAAATTTAAAAACTAAATATAACGTTGTTATTAAATAAGCAATAACTATTTAGCAAATAACCCGTAAATATTTACGGGTTTTTTATTAATTAAATTTCAAGATAAAATCTTCAGCTTCTTTAAGAAGTTCTTCAGCTTTTATAATAAATCCATCTATTGAATAATAATTATACAATTCAAGTTTATAATCTTTAAGATATTTTTTTAATTGCCCTTTTAATTTATGAGCTTTTTTATACTTCTGTTTATTTTTATTACGAGTTTGATTTGTTATAGTCTTTAAACCTTCTATTTTTTCTTCCATTTTATCTATGAGAGAACATAATTTTTCAGTATTATTTAAATAATTTTGAGTAGTTACTGCTAATTTAATAACATTACCCTCTAATTGATTTAATTTTACGTTACATTTTTTTAGACTTTTTTTTGGACTTAATATTAAAATATTTCTTGAAAAATCAATATTTTTGTTACGTATTGAATAAACATTAATTTCCTTTGGAATATTATAACATCTATTAAATATCTTACAAAAAAGCTTATTTTCTAAATCTTCACAAAATAAAAAATCTAGATGTAAATAAGAAAACTCATATATAGGCATTTCATCACTATTTACAAAATATAATTTAATAACATTTGTCTCCATAGGTTTTATTTGAATTCGTAGGCTTTTATCAAATATATCTTGATGACTAGCAACAATACAGTTTCGTAATTTTATTATATTATTGCATAGCTTATTTATGTCATTTCTAGCATGCATTGACTCATTTCTTATATTATCCCATAACTGATTAATATGTTTAAAATGAGTGTCTGTCATATTTAAAGTAAAAACATACTTTATTCCATCAAGAATCCATTGCTTCCAACTACGACTATTTAAAGCTTGTTCTTTAGAATCAGCGGTCAAAACATTTTGTATACTTCTTTTTGAAACATTTCCAATCGAACTTATTATTATAGACATTTTAAATTGTTTCCTATAAAATTTAAAGCTTTATTTTAACTTAATTTAAAAATAACTTGAATAGTGAATTTTTACTACTTTAAATTAAAAAAGGCATATTTAATTACTAAATATGCCTTTTTCAAGATCAAGTTTGTGGATATAAATTAGCCTTCTAAAGCTACTTCCTCTTCAGAAGCATTAGCTGCTAAATGCTTTGCTTTATGATAAGCTAAGCCAGTTCCAGCAGGAATCAAACGTCCCATAATAACGTTTTCTTTTAAGCCGCGTAGATAATCTATGCGTCCAGCTACAGCTGACTCAGTTAATACTCGCGTTGTTTCTTGGAATGAGGCGGCAGAAATAAATGAATCTGTAGAAAGAGAAGCTTTAGTAATACCTAATAAAATATTTCTAAATTCTATTGGCTCTTTTCCTTCTCTTTTTAATCTATCGTTTTCATCCATAATTGCTGCACGTTCTGCTTGTTCACCTTCTAAATATAAATTACTATCACCAGGGTTTGCAATAACTACTCGACGTAGCATTTGCCTTACTACTACCTCAATATGTTTATCATTAATTTTAACACCTTGTAATCTATATACCTCTTGTACTTCAGAAGCTATATATTTTGAAAGTTCCTCAATACCCTTCATTTCTAATAGTTCATGAGGGTCCACTGGACCATCTACAATCATTTGACCACGTTCCACATATTCACCATCATTTACTAAGATATTTTTATCTTTTGGTATTGATAATTCAACAGATTCGCCACCAACAGCAACAATTTTAACTTTATGTTTTCCTTTAGTTTCCTTTTGGAATAAAATTGTTCCTGACATTGGAGATAACATTCCTGAATCTTTTGGAACTCTAGCTTCAAATAATTCAGCAACTCTTGGTAATCCACCAGTAATATCACGCGTTTTTAAAGATTCTTGGGGTTTTCTAGCAATAGTATCTCCTGCATGAACCTTTTGCCCATCACGAACTGCTATAATATCACCAATTTGGAAACTAATAATCACCGGTGTATCAGTACCACTAATTCTAATTTCTTTACCAGCTCTTATCTTTAGCCTTTACGCCCTTGACTTTAGCTGGATCAATAACTTTAAATGTTGTTAAACCTGTTATTTCATCGGCTTCCTTAACAACTGTTAGCCCCTCTTCCACGTTTTCTAAAACTATAGTACCCGAATATTCAGCAATAACCGGGCGAGCGTGTGGATCCCAACTAGCTAACTTACTTCCGGCTTTTACTACCTCTTTATCCTTAATAAACATAGTAGAACCATAAGGAATTTTATGCTGTTCTCGCTCACGATTATAATTATCTAAAATTGATACCTCTGCTGAACGTGAAATAACCACTGTTTCACCATTTTGTTTAGTAACATAACGTAAATCTCTATATTGTATTGTTCCTGCTGATTTAGCTTCAATCTGACTAACAGCTGCTGCACGCGACGCCGCTCCACCAATATGGAATGTTCTCATCGTAAGCTGAGTACCAGGTTCCCCAATTGATTGAGCAGCAATAATACCAACAGCCTCACCAATATTAACTAAATAACCACGAGCTAAATCACGACCATAACATTTAGCACACAAACCATGACGAGTATCACAGGTTAATGCTGTTCGTACTTTAACTTCATCAATATTACTTGCATCAATAATATCTACTATTTTCTCATCAATTAACTGACCTGCAGGTATAATTATATTATT
>CALMTA010000134.1 GCA_937872505.1 uncultured Neisseriaceae bacterium
AAAAAACAAATTTAGTAATTGTTTTTTACAAAATGGCTTATTTAAACTTTTATAGAATAAAAAAAAGAAAAAAAATAAATTTGGTTGTTTGATTTTTTTTTCATACCTTTGTGTTTTATTGGTTGTTGTAGTGGGTAGATTTTTTTTATAAGAGTAGTTTGTATTTATCATAATGACAAATTATAAGAAAAATATATTTATCTAATTTACTTACCAATAGTGATATTTTTCAACCCTAAAAAAATTTTTTAATTATGGATTATAATAGGCATAGTAAGCTTATGGAACAAATACTTTTTGAACTATCTGAACTTAATGGAAAATTAGATTTGAACGATAAATGGAGAATAGCAGCAACATTGGGAGTGTCTCCACAAACTGTATATAATTATACGGGAAGCAAAAAAGGATATTTACCTAAAACTGCTCTTGGAGAAAAAATTTTAGAGCAAGCACATATAATCATAAAAGAAAAAGAAGATAAACTGAAAAATACATAAAATAAAAAAGCGTAATGTTTTGGACATTACGCTTTAATAAACCAAAACAATAGTTTTTTAGAACCATTATTTTTTAACAAAATTCATAAAATTCACAATTATTCCAATTAAAAAAAAGTACAATTAATCACAATCAAAAAACACATACCTGACAAGTATAATTAATTAATCACAATTAAAAAACACAATTTTAAAACTAGAATTATGACAAAGCTAAGTAAAAGATTCCAATTTACCTATCCTATTACAGAAAAAAGTGTAATAAATGGTATAAAAACAAAAACCTTAATGGGAAACATCGCCATAGAAGGCGTAGGATACGAAGACACCAATACAAATATATTCTACCCAACAACAATCCAAGAAGATAAGTACGATTTTGACATTGATGTAATGCAAATTCAAGGAACTGATATTGGTTTCCTAAAAAATCTCCTAAGCGATGGTCTTATTGAAGACATCCATAAAGAAGCACACAAACAAGTAATGCGCATGTTCTACGAAGAACACATGCAAGAATTGTACCACCAAATGCAACTAGAATCACAAACATTAATTAACTAACCAATAAAAAAACAAAAAAAAATGGAAAAAACAAAAATGGAAACATTATTATTTACCAAAGACCAATTACGCCAAAAAATAAAAGTAGAAGACTATGCCATAGACAAAGAAGGCATAAGCATAAAATACAATTACGACGATAAAACAATATTACTAGTTCCTTCAGGGCAAGAAGGCGCCGCTACCCTACTAAAAAAAGCCAAACTAATAAGCAACTTTATTATAGAAAACAAAAAAGTTTTTATACTTATTCAAGAAGATGTATACGAACTTGATGAACATGGAGAAATGTCAAACAATCCAATAATAATAAAGGTTTCATGGAGTGAATATGTAGACTCTATAAAATATAAACTGTCTCAACATGCTGCTTTAGAAATTTCCATAGCACACGAATATGATAACATCATGCTTAATATCATAAAAGAATCAGTATCCGATCAAATTAAGTATAAAAAACACATTGCTTAACAACTAAAAAATATTATTATGGAAAAAAGTCAATCAATATCAAATTTAGCAAAAGCATTAATACAATTTCACATAAAAGTAGATAGTGTAAAAAAAGATGCAACAAACCCATTTTTTAAAAGTAAATACGCAAGCCTATCTAACATTTTAGAATCAATAAATTTCCCTTTAATAGAAAGTGGGTTAACATTTTCACAACTACCAACTGGGGAGTTTGGTTTAACTACCATTCTTATGCACGCAGAAAGTGGTGAATTTATACAATCATACTACCAAATGAAACCTGTTAAAGACGACCCGCAAGGAAAAGGAAGTGTAATAACATATCAAAGAAGATACGCACTATCATCCGTATTAGGGTTAAATATTGACGAAGATGACGATGCTAATACAGCTACTCATGGGTATAAAACACCAGAGCTATTAATAAAAAAGCAAGATGATGAAAAACCTTGGTTAAATCAATATAATAAAAAAGGGAATACAACAGAAGAGTGGGAAAAGGTATGTGAAGCATTAAAAACTAAAAAATATACAATAGAACAAGTACAATCTAAATTTAAACTATCAAAAGAAATAAGGGCAAAGTTGTTGGATATTTTAAAATATAAAAATATAGAAACAGAGGACCCAAAAATAGAACAAGATATTCCTGAGTCTGAATTTGAATTGAAATACAAAATATTTTAACCAAAATATGAACATATACACACATATACTAAACATAGATGTACACAGTTACAAAGGAAATCTACAAGGTAAAAAAGGAGAAAAAGTAATGATTTTAAAAGTTGATGCAGATAATTGTATTGTAGAAGATACCAAAGGAAATAGATTTATTGTACGTAGAGAGTGCTTAACAATAGTAAATAACCAAAACAATGCTAACCAATGAAAACACTAATTAAAATAGCTTTTTGGATATACGGTTTATTCGTTGCACTAATATTTGCACTCATGATATCCGCATGCGTAATGAGTATAAAACATTGTATTAACGCTTTAAATAAATAACAATATGATTAAAATTGAAAGTCTTACAAAAGAACAAGAAATACAATTAATAGAGTTTAGAGAAGAATGGAGAAAACATGCTTTGTCATGCGAAAGAATAGACAAAGAAGCTACCAAGAATTGCATTTCGGAATTATATAAACTTATTGGTAAAAAACCTCCTGTTTTTATATTTTGCCCATCATTACTATTTGCACAATATCAAATAGAATATTGTAAAAATATATTACCATTAAAAAATAATATAAGTGCTAATTTATGGGATAATCTGGGGGTTAATCTAAGTGATAATCTAAGTGATAATCTAATGGAGAATCTAATTGATAATCTGGGGGTTAATCTAATTGATAATCTGGGGGAGAATATAATGGATAATCTAAGAGACAATCTAAGGTATGATCTAAGAGACAATCTAAGGTCTAATCTAAGTGCTAATCTAAAGGAGAATCTAAGGAATAGTCTAGATACTAATCTAAGGAATAGTCTAGATACTAATTTATGGGAGAATCTAATTGATAATATAGATGTTAATCTAGGGTCTAATCTAAGGGACAATTTAAGGGAGAATCTAATTGATAATCTAAGGAAGAATCTAGGGGTTAATATCAATGAGAATATAGATGATAATATAGAGGCTAATCTAGGGGAGAATCTAGGCGATAATATAAGTTATAATTTAATGCAGAATCTATTTTATAATCTAATGGATAATCTAATTTATAATCTAATGGATAATCTAGGGGAGAATCTAGGGCAGAATCTAGGGCAGAATCTAATGTCTAATCTAAGACATAATATAATGGTGAATCTAGAGGAGAATATAAGGAAGAATCTAAGGGAGAACACATGGGAAAAGATAAAACCACCATATGTATCCACTAATTTATTAGGTAGTATGGATGCTTTTTGGATAGCATTCTATGAATTTCCAGAAAAATTCTTAGGTGTAGAATATAAAATAGAGGATAAAAAAATACTCAATATATGGTCAACTTTAGCCAAAAGTTGTAGTTGGTTTTGGTGCTATGAAAACTACTGTTTTGTAAGTGATAGGCCTGAAAAACTATCATTTAATACACAAAATAAACTCCATTGCGAAGATGCTCCAGCAGTTAAATGGATAGATGGATGGGAAATATACTATTGGAATGGTACTGAAGTTCCTAAACAATGGATAATAGATAAAAATAGCATAACTAAAGAAACAATCATAAAAGAAAAAAATGCAGAAAAAAGAAGGTGCATTCGTGAAATTATAGGAACAAAACAATACGCAAACCTAATAGATATAAAAGAAATAGATAAAGACCATGTTAACGGACAAGATGTAATATTATATAGAACAAAAGAAAAAGACGATATTATAAACGAACATATCTATTATGTTAACGTAACCTGCCATAGCACACTACGAGAATATTTTTTATGTATACCAAAAGTAGCCGCTAAAAATGCTTGGAGTGCTGTAGCATGGACATTTAAAATGAATGAGCAAGAATACAAACCCATTATAGAAACTTAATTATTAAACAAAAAACAACAACAAAATGAAACAATTTCGTCAAGGAGATGTATTACTTATACAAGTAAATGACATACCAAAAAATGCACAAAAAGTAACAGAAAAAATTATTGCACATGGAGAAAGTAGCAATCATTGCCACCGTGTTACCAACAATGTAGAAGTTATGGAATGTAATGGGGAAACCTACTTACAAGTAAATAATGAAGGTTCATTAGAACACGTATTAGTTAGCAATCCAACAACATGGACAAAAGAACATTACCCTATTAAATTAAAAAAAGGCTACTACAAAGTTATAAAACAAGTTGAATACGATCCTTATGAAGATCATATTAGAAATGTAATGGACTAAAAAACCTTTTTCAACCCTAAACTTTTTAAAAAATAAAAATGAATGTAAAAAATAAATAACAAAATTTATATTAAAAAAAACGAAATGTATGGCAAAAACACCAGCTGTATTATGGTATTTTAATGATTGGAATGGAGGAACAATAACTCTATCAAGATTTATAAAAGGATGCTATATGGATTTATTAACTGCTCAATTCAATAGTGGTCACCTTTCCTTAGAAGAAATTAAAACCGTTTTGGGAAACGATTTCGCCGTATGGGGTACGCTCTCAAAAAAGTTTGCGGTTGATGAAACCGGAAAATATTTTAATGTAAGATTAGACAATGAAATGTATAACAGCAGGAAATACAAACCTAAAAAAATTGCATCTGCTTCTTTAGCTGGGTTAATTTCTTCAGAAAAAAGATTAAACTATGAACAAAGAGAATCAATAAAAAAAGCATTTCAAATAAATGATTTTATTGAATTAGAAGAAGAGTTAATGAAACAAACTATAAAAAAATGGTTTAACCAAATGGTTAACCAAATGGTTAACGATTTAGAAGATGAAAAAGAAAATAAGAAAGAAGAAATAAGAATTAGTGTAAAACCATTAGGTATGGAAATCGTAAGAGAAACCGCAACAGAGGCTTGGTCTGACAAGGCTTGGGTAGAGCAATTGGCTATGGGCGTAAGACTAAGTATTGGGGATATTAAGCTATGGATGTCTCAGTTCAATGCCAGCATCTGCAACGATTCTATACAAGATTTTAACGAAAGGGTTTACAAAAAGATGTTTGTAGGATGGCTTTCCATGAAACAAAGTAAGGGTAGAAAATTGATAGCCCCAGAGGTAAATGACCAAAAAATTGGACTTAAAAAACTAGAAATCTAAAATTATGGCAAATAAGCAAATTCGTTACAGAACAAACAGACAAAAAAATATTCACTATAACACAGAATTGGAGGAAATTATATTAGGAACATGTCTAATAGAACTATCAGCATTTTCAAGGACATTCAAGCTTATAGAAGCAGATAATTTTTATGATGAATCACATCAAAAAGTGTATCAATGTTTATTAGAAATGTTTGAACAAGGGATACCTATAGATTTGGCTACTACAGCAGATTATATAAGCCGTATAAAGGGTATTGAAAATTTATCTGGAGATAATGTTTCTTATTTTTTAATGGTACTTACAAACAATATTTCATCATCTGTACACTTAGAATACCATTGCCATATTATAAAAAGCATGTATATCGAAAGAGAGTTACTAAAAATAACCACTAGTGGTGTTGGTAATGAATGTACTACAACAGAAAAATTAAAAATATTAGAAGAAAAGCTATTTAACCTAAAACAAAACAATGCAGCAGACGATATAACCGATATGAGCACACTAATGGTTAATCTATACAAACATCAAGATAAAATGCAGATTACTGGTGGCGTAGGAATAGAAACAGGATTTTATGGCTTAGATAAGCAAAACGGTGGATTTCATGGAGGAGAATTAATTGTTTTAGGAGCAAGGCCATCCGTAGGAAAATCTGCTTTTATAGGTAAGTTAGCCTTAAATATGGCATCAAAAGGAACTCATGTTGGAATTATAAGCCTAGAAATGAACAACAATGAAATAGCAGGCAGACTAGCTGCTATTGATACAAACCTTGACTTTAACACTACATACAGAGGGTTATACAAAGATGAAAATGAGCGTGAAAAAATGTACAATATTATTAACAACAGAACCGCAAACTACCCTATTTATATTACAGATAAAACAAATATTGACATTAACGATATTAGAGTAAAGGCAGAAAAAATGAAAAGAACGTATGGTGTTAAATGTTTAATTATTGACTATCTGCAACTAGTAGAAACACCTTATTACTCTAATAGAAATAGAGAAAATGCTATAGCTGAATTGAGTCGTAAGTGTAAAATAATGGCTAAAGAAATGGACATGCCAGTTATCATACTATGCCAGCTTAATAGAGAGGTTACTAGAAGAAAGGGTAAAGATAGATACCCTCAACTATCCGATTTAAGAGAAAGCGGCTCTATAGAGCAAGATGCAGATATTGTTATGTTTTTACATAGAGATTGGATGAGTGGATTTGAAACCAACGATGATGGAACAACAACTGAATTTGAAGCAGACTTAGTGGTTAGAAAATGGAGAAACGGGAATGCCAATTTTACAATTAAATTAGATTTTGAACCAAAGAAAATGAAGTTTATTGAACGCAAGGGAGAGATATTTACAATATCTGCTTCAAGTTCAAATAACACTTTTCAACAATATACAACAGAAGATAAACCGTTTTAGAAACATTCTTATTCCATAAAATTACAAAAAACTGAAATAGTAAAATATTATGAGAACTAAACGTGAAGTTTTTAAAGAAATAGAAATAGTAATTAATGAATCTAAAAGTATTGAAGATTGCAGGTATAAAAGAAAGATTCAAAAGAGAGTAGAATTTTTAAGACAAATGCAATTTTATTTAGAAACTAATCCAACAATTGATTTTATACAAAAACAATATGATAATATTTCTAATAAAATGGACTCTATTAACAAAGAGTATTTGGATAATTATGAATTTGTATCTAACCTAGATGCTATAACAAGAAGAAAAACTAGAAATATGTTTGATGAAATGCATGATGTTAAAAAAATTAAAAATCAAATAATAGCATTAAAATACTTGCTTAAAAAATAACAAAATGAATCTGAAACACAAAAGAACAATAAAATTTAGGGCTTGGGATAGTAAGGATAAAATCATGTGGCTTCCTTTGTCGTTTAATGAAATATTAAAAGGTTTTTGGGAGTTAGAAACAAAAAATCAAGAACTTTCATTGCCGTATAGTGATTATTTATATCATTCGCACGAAGATACAATTTGGATGCAATTCACAGGTCTAAAAGACAAAAACGGAGTAGATATTTATGAAGGAGATATAATTGTTTGGAGTGGTACTTTGGATGATTGCATATTTAATCACGTATGCGAGGTTGTTTTTGATTTATATCAATGGTGTGGGTGTGCTATATATTCTCCACAACAAAAATCAACTATCCAGTTTGGTGAACATGGATGTAATCCAAATGAAGTAAATGTTGTAGGTAATGTATACGAAAATAAAGAGCTATTATACTTATTAGATAAACAATAAATTATGGAAAAAATGTACCCCATAGAAAATACACTATGTGTCTTTAATGCTAAAGAGGATAAAAATATTTTTATACTTGGATACTTATATTTTTCTATATCAAATAGAGAATTTGTTATAAAAAGATATGGAATTGATGAAATTTTTAGTGCGGATCACTTCGACAGATTTCAATATGTACTTAATGAAAAAGGTGGAACAACAATTATTAACCAATAAATAAATAAAATTATGTATATAAAAGATTTGGTAATAGGAAAGGAATATATAATGTCACATGCTTATGGGCAGCCTAATCAAAAAATAAAAATATTGAATGTTAGCGAAAAAGAAAGCTATAAATGGGGCAAGTATTGGACAGCAGATATAATATATACCTCAGATGATTGCACTTTTGGAAGAAGAACATCAATGAATGAGATTGAATGTGAAAGATATTTACATGAAATATATGGAACCTATTAAACAAATTAGTTAACCACAAAAAACAACACAAAATATGCAATTCGAAGAAATCACCAAAACGAAAAAATGCTACACAATAAAAAATGGTAAAGAAATCACCATTAAAGTGTGTGGCGTAAGAGAACAAACACAGCAAGTAATAGCTGTAGAACAAGACAAAGAAGAACCTAAATGGTATGAGCCTAAAGAGTACAAAAACTGGTTTGCAAAAACTAAAACAAAATGGGTTAAAACAACCATATATCTATGAAACTAAAAATGTACTTAGAAAACATATTCATAGACCAGTTTGAAATAGACTTTATGCAACAAGAAACCGTAGAAGAACGCCAAAAGTACTTAGAAAGAAATGCAAGAATGCTATACGACAAACACTATAGGCATATAGCATTAGTTAATAAAGAACCTATATTTTTTGTAGATGTGCCTAGTAAGATGAATAATGAATAATATTACTCAAAAACATATAAACAATAAAAAATGGAAAAATTAATAACATTAACTCTTGAAGAGTACAATCAACTATTAAAATACAAAAATGCTTTTGATAATAAAAAAACTTTTTACACTAATATATGGAGTGCAAACATTTTTTTTTATACAGAAAATGAAGCCATAGAAAAATTGCTCGAATCATTAAAACAACTTGAAGCAGACAATAAAATAATACGTGAATTTTCTATACAATTTGAAATAAAAAATAAAGCACTTTCATACGACATTGAAAAATTTAAAAACCTTCCTTGGTATAAACGAATATCTTATAAATTCCAGAATATTTTATAAATTCTAATGTTAAAATGGATAATTGAATATTGTAAATTATTAAATAAACAATAAACATGAATATAATAAACGAATACAAAAAGTTTTGCGAAGAAAGAGGCATTTTATTCAGTATTGAAAGTAATGTTATCCCCTATAACGAAACCACATTGTTTTGCCCTGCTGGTGTTCAACAATTTAAGCATGAATTAAGTAATATTGATTACAAAAACACTATTGCAAATATTCAGGCTTGTATAAGAATGAACGACTTTGATGAAATAGGAGACATTTCACACCTATTATATTTCAATATGATTGGATTGTTTTCTTTTAGGGAAATGTCAATTGAAGGGGCAATAACATTTTGGGTTAATTTCCTTAAAAGGATAGGGATAAAGCCTGATTATGTTACTATCCATTCAAATCGTACTTATTGGTTAAAATATTATCAATTACTTGGTATAAATGACGTAAGATTTGACGATGAACATTGTATATGGAGCGATGGAAATATTGAAGGATATTGCACAGAGTTTTTTTTAAATAATGTTGAAATAGGGAATATTGTAAATCCATTAGATAACTGCATTGATGTTGGTTTTGGACTTGAAAGACTTGAAATGTTTGTAAATG
>CALMTA010000135.1 GCA_937872505.1 uncultured Neisseriaceae bacterium
TTCAAGAAAAAATGAAATGGGTATGAATGTTAAACAGATGCTTGAAGTTCCAAGAAAGGCTTATATATTATTTAATACTGAATTAGAGCATGATGTATATAATGCTAACCTTGCTTTAAAAGCCTTACAACATGCACAGACAGTTGTTGTAATGTCTTCGTTTGTTAGTGATAAAATGAAAGATTATGCAGATGTAATATTACCTATAACGCCATTTACGGAAACTCCTGGATCTTTTATAAATATGGAAAGTAAATTGCAAAAATTTAATGCGGTTACTAGACCTTTGCAGGAAGCAAAACCAGCGTGGAAAGTTATTCGTGTATTAGCTGATCAACTTGGAGTTGATAAGTTTGAGTATAATAATATTGAAGATATAAGAGATGAATTAACACAATTAAACGAAGCTGCTAATTTATTTGATAATTCAATAGAGCATGTAGAATTTAGTGTAACAAAACCAGAATTACTAGATAAAAAATCTCTTATTCGTTTTGGTATACAAGGTATGTATGATATTGATAGTATTACTAGAAGAGCTAAATCATTACAAGAGACTAAATGGGCACAAATGCCAACAGTAGCAGTGTCAAAATCGTTTGCTCATAAAATGAGAATAGAAAATAATGATGAAGTGCTAGTAACGCAGGGGGATACAAGGGCAAATTTTAAAGTTGGGATTTGTGATAAACTGCCTGAAACTGTTGTAGTTTTAGCAGTTAATAGTGAAACTATTGAATTCGGCGGGCGTTTTGATAAAATAGAAATCAGTAAAATCTAATCTAATAATTTTAAACTGGTAATAAAAATGGATTATTTACAACAACTTTTTGGAAACAGCTTTGGTTACTTAATTTGGCAATTTTTAAAAGCAATAGCTTTAATTGTACCATTAACTTTATTTGTTGCTTATTTAACTTATGCCGAAAGAAGAATATTAGCATTTATGCATGCAAGGCTTGGTGCTAATAGAGTTGGTTATAAAGGTTTATTGCAACCATTTGCTGATTTAATAAAATTTGTTTTAAAAGAACTTTTAGTACCATATAAAGCAAGTAGTAGGGTGTTTTATTTAGCACCTTTAATAATTCTTGTTTGTGCGTTTCTAGTTTGGGCAGTTATTCCACTTTCGCCAACATTAATTTTTGCAAACGTAAATGCTAGTTTACTTTATGTAATTGCTATATCTTCGTTAGGAGTATATGGAATTGTTCTTGCGGGTTGGTCTGGAAATTCTAAATATTCATTTTTAGGTGGAGTGCGTGCTACTGCACAAATGATTTCATATGAATTAGCTATGGGGTTTGCTTTAGTTGGGGTTTTGATGGTCTCTAGTACTTTGAATTTAGTAGGGATAGTAAATCAGCAAGCTAAGGGAATATTTGGTGGGAGTATTTTTTCTTGGAATTGGTTGCCATTATTTCCGTTTTTTTTAGTTTATTTAATTTCTGGAGTTGCAGAAACTAATCGTTCGCCCTTTGATGTTTGTGAAGGTGAATCAGAAATTGTAGCTGGATTTTTTGTTGAATATTCAGGTACTGGATTTGCACTATTTATGTTAGCTGAATATGCTAATATGATAGCGATTTCAGCGCTTGCTTCTTTATTATTTTTAGGTGGATGGCTTTCCCCTTTTCCTGTTTCTTGGGGATTAATTGGTAGTGCTAATTTTGCATGGCTATTAATAAAAGTTTTAGGATTACTTTTTGGCTTTATCTGGTATCGTGGTACTTTTCCTCGCTATCGTTATGATCAAATTATGCGTTTAGGCTGGAAAGTATTTTTACCAGTGACTTTAGTTTGGATTTTTGTATTAGGGGCGTGGATGATATCACCGCTTTCTCTGTGGAAGTAATATATGATTAAGAAATTTTTTAAAACCTTTTTTTTAATAGAATTATTAAAAGGGTTAGCAGTTACTTGGCGTTATATGTGGATACGTAAAGTAACGATACAATATCCTGAAGAAAAAACTCCCCTTTCTCCAAGGTTTAGAGCACTACATGCATTACGCAGATATCCAAATGGTGAAGAACGTTGTATAGGCTGTAAGCTATGTGAAGCAGTGTGTCCAGCATTAGCAATTACTATTGATTGTCACGAGAGGTCTGATGGAACCCGAAGGACTACAAGATATGATATTGATTTAACAAAATGTATTTTTTGTGGGTTTTGTGAAGAAGCATGTCCAGTGGACGCTATTGTAGAGACGCCTATACATGAATATCATGGAGAAAAACGTGGTGATTTATTTTATACAAAAGAAATGTTATTAG
>CALMTA010000136.1 GCA_937872505.1 uncultured Neisseriaceae bacterium
ACATATACATATACATATACATATACATATACATATACATATACATATACATATACATATATATATGTATGTTTATTAACAAATAACTGTTAGTATTTTTTTAATACATTTTTTTATTATATCAAAAAAATATACTAATTTAGCAGCATTGAAAAAATAATTTATATAAATAGAAAAATTAAAAAGTATGACAAACGAAGGGGTAAAATCAAAAATTGAATTTTTAGTTTTTGAAAGTTATAAAAAATCAAAAGATAATAATCACAAGAATTTAAACTTTTATTTCCCTAAGAATAAAAGTAATTATTCTTATCTTAAAGACAAATTAAAAATTTTTAAAAACTTAGATGAGTACAGTCAAACATTTTTAAGTATTCATACTAGGGCAAAAATGACATTAATGGAATTCAAAAGAGATTATTTTGAAAATAATTATTTAGAGTTACTAAGATTAGTTTTGACTCTACCAGAATCATTAAACAATAAGAATTTAAAATCAAAAAATGTTACTAATATACAAAAAACAGATTTAAAAAATGAAGATAGATTTGAGTTTAACAAAAACGAAAAATCAAATAAAGACAAAAAAAATACTGATATAAGAAAAAATACAGTTTTGTTAAAAACTGGAATATCTGGAAAACAGATGAGTAAAGAAAAAGAAAAATTTAAAATAGAACAAGATGAATTAATGGATATTGAATGGGATAATAATGAAGATTCAGATACAGAAGATTTCAATAGTGAGGAATTCAATAATATAAATTTATAATATGAAAGGTGAATTTGTTTACGCTAATGGTTATAATATTAGCCAAGCTAGAAAATTGTTTAAGTTCTATTTTGGTGATTTTTTCTTTAAAGCAGAAAAAAATGATAAAAAATTAAGGTTTGATGTATATCTTAAAAATAGAGTAAAGGGTGAAAAAAATGAAGTTTTACAACTTGAAGATTATACAGATTTAGAATACTTCAATAATTTTTGGAATTGCTCGAATTTAAACAATCCAGCTTTTAATGTGTTAGTTTTAAATGTTGATATTTGAAAAAATATAAAAAACAGGAAGCTCCCTGAGCTGCAGGTATACGGGACTTTAAAATAGAAATCCTGTTTTTATAATTATATTAGCGGAAGTCGAAAAGCTATCAATAGAGTAGACAAATCACTAAACAAAAAATAAAATGAGTAAAAAAGAAAACAATGTGGTGGCTAAAAATGAATTAGCCGTACAAGAAGTTCAAAACGAAAACGGTATAATGGTTAGTACCGAAGAATTACTAAGACAAATGTCGGAGGCCGAGGTTGGCCAAGAGCTAGGTTCTGATTATTTCACACTTGAACCGGGTGAAACTGAAAGAGTTATTTTTATGGAAATGACTAAAATGAACAAAATGGGTACTGATAACGAAACGATTGATGCAGTTAGATTATTGGGTTCAGATGGTAAATTCAAAATTTGTGCCGATAAAGTGCTTGTCAGTACGTGCCGTCAATTACAATTAAATGATAGAAAAAATGTAGCATTACAAATTATTTGTAAAGGTAAAATCAAAACACCAAGAGGCTCTTACAAAGATTTACAAATCAATGAATTATTGGTAAAGTAAAAAACACAGCCTGAAAGGCATGGATAGGGTGCAATACAGTGATTGTCATGTGTCATGGGTATTAAATAAGCATTTTATGCAAGGGTTCGATTCCCAGCACCCTACTTAGTTTCAATCAAAATTAAAAATAATAAAATGAAAATTGAGAAAGGTTTAAGATTCAAGTCTACTCCAATAGGCTTTGAAACAATTGTAACAATAAAAAAAGTTGATTATACTTTAAATCAAATTACAGTTAATTATGAAGATAAAAATGGATTAAAAATAAAAGATATTTGGAATTTAGAGCATACGATTTGGTGTTTTGAGAAGGGTGAATATATGCCGATTGGCATAGATATAAATGAATTTAGAACAAAAAATGGTCAATTAGAAGATGACGGTGCATATGCTGATGATTTATGAGAATTAGAAAAAAAGATATAATTGGAACAATTCATGATTTAACAATACAGTTGGCCAACATGGCTGAACTTGACAATATAAATCCAGACACAACAAAGTCAAAAAATGAATACAAAAAAGCATTAGAAAAGTTTAAATTATTTCCAAAAAATTCAAGTGAAAAAGACAAAAAACAAATAATTTCAAAGTTAAAATTGATGAATTTTAATGAAAGTGAAATAGTTGAGCAACAAAAAATATTAAAGTCTATAAATTCATATAACAGATTAATTAATAAAAAAATAATTGAAATTGAAAATGAAGTTAGGTCAGGCAAAAATGTAAAAAAAAATATGCTTATACTAAAATTAATTGATAAAGTTGAAATTGAAATACCAAGAAACATAAGGAACGACTTAAGGATTTATGAAAAACAAGTTAAATTAAATAAAATTAGTACAAAATCAACAAAAAATAGAATAAGATATTACGCTGGTTTAAATTATGACTTTTTAATCAAAGATGGTTTTTCAAAGAATTATTATATTAATTATGAAAAGGTTCAAAAAATAAGACGTGAGGGTAATATAGTTGAATATCTATTAAATATATTTAAAAATAGTGTAATAAGTTATTATGAAAAAGACAAAAAACTTTATTCAAAATCTGAACCTAAAAAATGGGAAGCTAAGAAAAAAATTTATAATAAAATTTTAAATGAAGTTTTGCAACATAATTTAGAGATAGCAACTAATAAAAAATATAATAAACTATTTGTTAAAAGGGATAAAGATGGAAAAATAAGCAAAGAAGACAGTGAAATTCCAATTTTAATGGAAATAACAGATGAGTTAATTGATTTATATATACCATAGCATGAGAAAAAAATATTATCATATAAAGCACTACATAAATAAGCTTGAAAATTTAAAAAAAAATAAAATGGATTTTGAGTTAACTAGAACAAGTTATACTAAAAAAATAACAACAGGTAATGAAATTATGTTTTTTAACGAAGCTGGTGATGATGATAAAAAAGTTCTACTATTAATATCATCGGTAAGGTCTGATGCAAAAAAATTTATGCAATCAAGGAATGTAGAAGATATTAAAAACACAGAAACTGATTTTTTTAATCTATTAGATATTATAAAAAATGATGAAGTTATAGTTAAAATTGATTTAAAATCCGCTTATTGGGAATATGCATTGAAGGCTGGCATTATATCAAAAAGAACAAATGATATATTTTTAGAATATTACAATGGTATAGATGCTTATTATGCAAAGCAAGCAAGGTTGAAAGCACTTGGCTCATTAGCTACATCAAAATTTACAAGTGTTTACAAGAACGGAAAATTAGCTTTCGATAAGCCAATTGAAACTGAACCAACAAAAGATATATATATGGAGATTTGTAATGGTGTAGATAGGTTAATGAAAGATTGTAATTTTAATGTTGAGGGTTGTAAATATTACTATTGGGATTGTATATTTGTTACAAAAGAACACGAACAAGAAGCTATAAATTTTTTAAATAAAAAAGGTTATGAAGTTACAACACAAGAAACTAAATTAGAATTTATAAGAATTGGTGATATAGGTTATTTACTATCAACATCAGACAATAAAATATATATGACAAGACAAGAAAATAAATTTTTATTAAATTGGCAAGATGATAATTGAAGACAAAATACCAGATAAATTTAGATTAGACAAAATTGAAAGAATTAATAATAATTTAATATATTTAGTTGATTATGAAATTTGTTTAACGGAGTTTAAACAAACTAGGTACGGTAAAAAAAAAATAACAAGAGTCATTTGTTTAAAAGATGAAATACACGAAAATAACCCAGGTAAAGATAATAAAGAATATTATGATACGTGTTTAAAGTCAAAAATAAAATCATCAAAAAATGAAATAATGGAAATAAAAAAAGTAATATTAAAAAAAGAAATAGCTTGTAGCTTTTATAAAAGATAAATTACGAGTGAGAAAACAGGATTTATTATCAATAGTAATTCTATTTATAATATTTTTACCAAATAAAGATAGAAAATAATAACCAATAAAAACAAATAAAATGGTAAAAAAAGAAAAAACACATAAAAAAGTAAATGTAAAATCGGGCTACAAACTAAAAACTATTAAAAGTATAAAATTATACAAAAACGACTTATTAGGGTCATTAAAAAAAATAGCAGAAGATGAAGGTTTTGAACGTGTTAAATCTGCAATATTCTTAATAGATAAAAAGTGTATTAATTTTTACATTAAGGGCTTTATAAACGGAAAAATGGAAACAAGGCTTTTCTCTTTGGGTAAAGAAGAGGCTTTATTTTATTTACGTTTTTTGAAAGAAAATACATCATTAAAGGTAAATAACTCGTATATATATACAAATTTTAAAACAGTTAGCTTAACGGTTGTTTTTTTTAAAAAAGATGTATTAAATTTCGAGCATTTAGAATTTTAATTATTTTTTAGGACTAAATGTTTTTTATAAAAGATAAATTATGAGTGAGGAAATAGGATTTATTGAATGCAATTTATGCAGTAGAATGTTTAAAAAGTATGATAACATTGATTCTCAAAGAGCAATTGGAATATCATTACAAAAATTAAAAAGAAATGGATATAAGCTTTCTTTTTCAAAATGGGACAAAAGTGATATTAATAGGCACATTTGCACTTATTGCATTTCGGATATAATAAATAAATATAGTTAATGGGTATACAGGAAATAATAACAACAGTATTATCAATAGTAATTTTATTTATAATATTTTTACCAAATAAAGATAGAAAAGAATAACCAATAAAAACAAATAAAATGGCAAAAAAAGAAAAAGTACCTAAAAAAGAAAATGTAACACCGGGCTACAAACAAAGTTCAACAAAATTTTGCAAAGAACCGGAGTGTATGGGCAACCCAAAAGAATTAATTGAAGCAAAAACATTTGATGGTAAAATATGTAAAAAATGTTTTTTGTGTCATGAGTATAAACCACAAGAGGTTATTGACAGCCAACAAAAACTTGAGGTTAAAGAAGAAAAAATAAAGAAAAAAACAATAATAACAAGTGAAGCTGAGATTGAAAAATTAATAAAAGAAGCTGATAAAAAAGAAAAAAAGAAAATTAAAGCTGATACAGGTCAGCAAGGTTCACTATTTTAAAAATTATAATTATGGAGTCAATAATGAGATTAGCAAATGAATTAAGTATAGAATTCATCAAAAAAGAAATTCAAAAATCAATAGATAAGCATAATGATTTAAAAAACGAATCTTCGGAATTTGAATTAGAGTCAATTTGCGCTATGTTTTTATTAAAGCGAAGAATAAAAGAAATTGGACTAAATAAACTTATAGAAGAATTCAAAAGAACAAATAGCCTGCATTCATTTTTTAAAAATAGTTTAAATTAATATATAAAAAACAAATAAACTATGAGCATTAGTTATAGGTGGAATTTATCAGATGGATATCCAGTAAAAAATGGATATAAAGTTTTTAGTTGTTTCGCTTGTGGTGGCGGTTCTACAATGGGTTACAAAAAATCAGGTTTTGAAGTGTTGGGCTGTAATGAAATTGACAAGAATATAATTGAGACATATAAATTGAATCATAAGCCTAAATTTGCATTTAATATGCCAATACAAGAATTTTCTAAAAAAGATAAATTCCCTGTAGAATTGTTAAATTTAGACATACTTGATGGCTCTCCACCATGTAGTTCTTTTTCAATGGCTGGAAGCAGAGAAGACGCATGGGGTAAAGAGAAAAAATTCAAAGAGGGTCAGGTCAAACAGGTTTTAGATACGTTATTTTTTGATTTTATACTTTTAGCAAAAAAACTTCAACCAAAAATTATTATATCAGAAAATGTAAAAGGTATGTTGATGGGTGATGCAAAAGAATATTTTCATAAAGTTATGGCTGGTTTTGAAGATGCTGGCTATGAGACAAATCACTATTTACTAAATAGTGAAAAAATGGGATTGCCGCAAAGGAGAGAAAGAGTATTTTTTATAAGTATAAGAAAAGATATTATTGAAAAACTAAATGGTTATCCACCATTAGATATGAATTTCTACGAAAAAAGAGTAACTTTTGAAGAGGCTACAAGAAGTTTTTGGTCAGAACCAAGAATAAAATTAACAGAAACGGGTCAAAAATGGTGGCCTTTATGTAAAGAAGGTGAAAGTTTCTCAACTGTAACTGGTGGTAGTTTATTTAACTGGATAAAAGTAGCAAGGAATAAACCAACACCAACATTACCAGCTAGTCATTCGGTTATATTCCACCCAGTTATACCGGGTCAATTAAATGAAAACGAATATAAAGTTTGTGGTAGTTATCCACTAGATTACAAAGTAACTAATGGTGTTGATGTGAAATATTTAGTAGGTATGAGTGTTCCGCCATTAATGATTAGTAAAATAAGTGAAAAAATTAAAATAAATGTATTAGATAAATTATGAATTAATTTGATATGAAAGTAACTATAATAGAATCAGAAATAAGCGACTCTAAATGTTTAAAAATTGAAGCCGAAACAATTAGGGAACAACATCAATTAGACGATTTTTTTGAAATAGAAAAAAATGGTGAAATTGAAAATAAAATAGAATTCATAATAGATGGTAAAGAAAACAAATCAATAATCCTATATAAAGAATAAATATGATAGAAATAATAGGTAACAAAAAATACAAAAAAGTTTATATATCTGGACCAATGACAGGTATAGAAAACTTAAATGAATTTGAATTTAAAAAATATGAAGAAAAATTCAAAAACTTAAATTTTGAAGTAATTAATCCACATAATCTATTTTCTAAAGATGAAGTCAAGTTAATGGACGATTTGCTTAAAGAAAAAAAAATAACATTTGAAGAACATCATTCATTTTTTATGAAAAGGGATATAAAAGAAATGATGAATTGTGATTTTTTAACAGTTTTAAATGGTTGGGAAAAGTCAAAGGGTGCAAATATAGAAGTTTATATTGCTAGAAATTTAAAAATGCCAATAGTTGATTCAGTAACACTTAAAGAATTATTTTAAAATGATTATATTTATAGAAACTAAAAAGTATTATTTTTCAGTAAAAAACAAAGATAATAAAACTAGGGTAATATTAGCGGAAACAAAATTTGAAGCAATAGCTAAAGCTATTGAAAAAGATAACGGGATATATCCATTTAATAATTACGTAGCAAAAAAAATAAAATGAGTAATCAAATAACTATAGATGAAGCTTTTTTTGATAGATACGAAAACATAGAGATAAAATATCCATTTTGTTATAAAACAAAAAATGGTAAAAACTTCTTCAGGTATCTTGAAGATGGTAGATATGAATTTATATGTCTAGAAGATAAAAAATCAACACTAAGTTTTGGTTCAAGAGCAAATTCAATAGGGACTTTTTTAAATGAAAATGGTTTTTATTTTAAAATATTAGCTAATTTGAACGAGGTTATAACTAACGAAGATTTCGAGTTTCAAATATCTTTATTTACAAAAGAATACGAAAAGTACTTATCTGCAAATAAATATTTATCAGCAGAAGTTCAGAGTAAAATAGAAAAAGAAAAAAAGTCAAAAAATGTGGAATTAGATAAAAATAATGAAAAAATCGGTATAATAACAGGTGATACATCAGAAGAATCACCATTTTAGCAATATGACATTTAAAGATTTATTACTTCAATTACATAATGTAAAAGAAGAGGCGAAAAAAATTGGACTAAGTCAAAGTCAAATATCTAATTTAAAAATAGTTGATATTGGAATTTTGAATAGTGTAGAAAAAAAAGAATATGAAGCGAGTTTAGCTAAAGATAGATTAGAGTTTTATGTTTTATTAAGATTAAAAAAGTAAAAAAATGAATGAAATAAAAGAAAAACCGATAAACGGTGTAGCCGTTGATGGTTATTGCAAAGGTAATCCTGGGCCGGGTGGATATAGAGGTGTTGATATAAGTACTGGTGAAATATTGTTTGAGTGGCATACAGAAAACTGCACAAATAACTTAGCTGAATTTATAGGTATAGTTCATGGTTTAGGATTTATAAAAGAGCAATCTAAAAAATTTGGAAAAAATTATGGAATAATATACAGCGATAGTGAAATAGCTATATCTTGGGTAAAATCAAAATCATCATCAGGTACGAAATTTAATGTAGATAAATATCCGTTGTTAAAACAAAGAATATTTAAGTGCGAAATGTTTTTATCAGAATCTAAAAGTTTACCAAGGTATGAAAAATGGGATACTAAAAATTGGGGTGAAATACCAGCTGATTTTGGTAATAAAAAATAAGTAAAAAAAAATAAATAAAAATTATGGATAAAATATTAGGTTTAATTGGTAGTATATTAATTATAAAAATAGTTACACTGATTATTGTATTTATAAAAACAGTAATTTGCGGAACATATGAAGATTATACATTAATAAAATACTTATCATTTAGTGTAGTTTTAACATATTTAATAGGTTTAGCATTAAATCAATCAACAAAAAAATAATAAAAATGGGAAAAAAGGCAAAAATTGTAAATTTAATAACATTAGTTATTAAAAATACAGAAATTAAACCGGTAAAAAATATACCAATGAAAGTAGAAAAAGTAACAATATTTCAAAAAATAGTCAAAACAAGAAATGGACTAGACGCTTATAATATAGCAGTAACCGAAGCCCAATCGAAATATGAATTAATGAGAATTATAGCATACACTATAACTGAATTAACGGAAGATATTTTTGATGAATAGAAAATAAATAGTGGTTAAAATTAATAAAAATAAAGATATGATAAATAAAGAAAATTGCTTTTTCGGTATATTAGATATAGGTGAAAAATTTTACTATAAAGGTGAATATTGCATAAAAACAGAATTTAATAAAGCTGAATATTTGAGGATTAAAAATCAAGAAATAGAAATAAAGGAAACTGAAATAGTTCAAACAATAAAAGTTGAATCAGAACCAGGTATATTTGTTTCAAATAGAATTAATGGTAAAAAAACAGTTGCAATAATTAATATTGATTTAGAAGAATTTATGTCAATATATCAATCATTAAAAGCAATATCTAATCAATTAATTGAATATGCGAAAGTTAATAGCTCTAAAGGTAAAGAAATGATGAGGGAATTATTAGAATCAAATGGTGTTAATGTTAAAGAAACATTTGAAAATGAGGAAAAATTCTCTGAATATTTCAATAACGAAATATGTATAGCGATATCAGTATTAAAATTTACAGACTTAATAGAAGAACAATTAATAAACAAATAAAAAATAAAATAAAATGAAAAATCTAATAGGAAAACAAATTTTGACACGCTGCAACATGGCGGGCGTGTGGGTAGGAAAAGTAGAAGGTATTGATGAAAAAAACGGTAAACTACAACTAACCGAAGCTTACAGATTATGGAATTGGCAAGCTAAGGAAGGGATTAGTTTAAGTACAGTTGCTGTAAAAGGTTTAATTGATGGGGAAATACCAACTCCAGTAAGCAGCATTTACTTGCACATAGCTGATTGTTATGAATTAATTGAAGTAACAGAAACAGCTTTACAAACTATTAAAAATTTATCAAAATGAATTTAAATCAAAAAGGTACTAACAACCTTTGGCAATGGGAATTAAAAAACAACCAGTTGATAATAGAAGCTGGTTGTTTTAAAGGTACGTTGCAAGATTTAGTTGACACTGTTTACAAACAAGGTGGTCATAAATTTTTAAAAAGAAAGAATCTAATATTAGATGCTTGTAAATTTTTTAAAACTGAGATTCCATCTCCGCTTATTACATCAAATGGTGATGGCAAAAGCAACGGCAACGGCAACGGCTACGGCTACAGCAACGGC
>CALMTA010000137.1 GCA_937872505.1 uncultured Neisseriaceae bacterium
AATGGGGTTTTTAGTAGAAACTACTGGAACAAGTGAAACCAGTCCAGAAAAAGCGTATCAAAAAGGAATTGAATTTACACTTAAAAACTTAATCAAATGGTAAAATTAGAAATTATTAATAGCGTTAATAATGAAATAGACATTGAGTGGTTTTTTGGAACAGATGAAGAAATATTCAATATGACGCTATTATACAATACAAAAACAAATTAAACGATGAAATACGAAGTTAATATAAAAAATAACTATGTTTATCTGACTGATGATAAAGGTCAGACTTGTTTCGCAGAAAAAGAACTCAACCTTGAAAATGTACCTATTTTACCTAATTATAGGGAATGGGAAGTTAAGCAATTAGCTGAAAAAGAATTTAATCTTACTTATACAAAAGAATCTTTAGAAAACACTAATGATGATACTGTATTCTGTGCGTTTTTAGACGGCTTCGTTGCAGGTTACAACCACTTTAAAGTCAAGCACACAGAAGATTTAAGCAAGGCTATACAAATGGCTTGGGAAGCAGACTCTATTGACGGCACTGTCGACTTGAATGTTGTTTTAAAGTATGGTAATAATGATGATTTACGTACCAAATGGACTGAAGAAGAAATTATTCAATCTCTTCAAAAAATACCTAAGTATATTGTGATGGAGAGTGAGTTAAATTTAAATGGTAAAAATGGTTTAGAAAGAGCATCTTTTATACCAAAATTAACCCCTGATTTAGAGGGAATAATTAAAGAAATAATTTATTAAATTTATTAAAATGCAAATAAAAAAAGGAGTTACAAGAATAGTATTGTTGATAGGTAATTATGCTATAAAGTTTCCAAATTTTACTTTTTGTCATCTTTACTTTTTGTCAGGATGTTACAATAATTGGAGTGAACGTAATTATTGTAAAGTGTTTAAAAAACATTCTTATATTGATAAAGTAGCTCCTTGTTATTATTGTTCTATATTTGGATTATTTGCTATATATGCAAGATGTAAGCCTTTAGAAAGGAAGTTAACAGATACAGAAAAAGAATATTATAAGCATTTACACGATGGAGATGATAAAAAAGAAAACTTTGGTTATTATAAAAATAGATTAGTATGTTTAGATTATCCTTAACTTATATTAGATAAAGCATTTGCTTGTTTAATTGAATTTATTTCTAAACAAGTCTATAAAACTCAAAAAATAAATATGAAAAAAACATTTAAATTGGTTTATATTAAAGAAACAGCTTATGCTATTTCTAATGAAGAAGAAATTAAAGATGGAGATATTAGATTTACAATTACAAACTCTATTGAATCTCTTTGTAAAGTAGATTTTAAAAGTTATGTATATCCAATGGATTTTAATAAAAAAAATAATCCTTTAATTATTGCTACCTCTGATGAAAATAATAAATTCGGACTACCAATTTTTAAAACAGGTAAGGAAGAAGAAATTAAAAATTATAGTAAAGAAGATTTAATAGAAGGAATGAAATTTATATATGGTTGGATGATACCTGAATCAGGCACAGTTCACCCAAGACCTGAAACTTTAGAAGATGCTATGGAATATTATATACAATCACTTAAAAAAACTATTCCTGTTTCAATTGAAATAGAATTCACTACACCACTACCTAATTTTTATAGTCATGTAGATAATTTTTTAGGAGAATTTAAAAGTACTCCAATTGTAGATTCAAATAATTTTTTAACTAATTACAATTTAATTTATTAATTATGCAATCATTAAAAGAAATGTTAACAACAATTTCTTGTTTAACTTTAGGATTAACCATAAGTTCGTTATGGTTTAGTGATGATATGAGATGGAAATATTATCTTCCAATTTGTATATTTTGTATAATATTTCAACAAGCGATTGATAGAATTGAAAAGAAATATAAATAATTATGGCAATAATTGCAATATCGGGAAAAATGGGGTCTGAAAAAAACTTAGTTGCGTCTATAATTCAATATTTAACAAGTAATGAATATCAAAGAATACAGGATAAATATTCTTGGTCATCTTTTGTAGTGGATTCTGTAAACGTTAAATTACATCAAGATGCTTACTCTGTTTGGCAACAAAAATCTTTTGCAGGAAAACTTAAACAGATTGTATCTATACTTACAGGAATACCTGTTAAAGATTTAGAGAAAGAAGAGATTAAAAATAGAGTATTAGGTGACGAATGGGAAGTAAGTTATGTTAATGGTTATAATCCTTCAAAACCTAATGGAATGAGAAACTTAACCGTTAAAGAGATACTTCAAAAAATAGATACTAAAGCTATGCGTGATGTTATCCATCCAAATGTTTGGTGCAACGCTTTATTTGTTGAATATATAAAAGGAAGTCAATGTAATTGTGTAATACACGAAGAGAGCAATGGTTGTTATCATTGTGATGATACAGGATGGGATATACCTCCTTCAAAATGGATTATTACAGATATGAAGTATTTAAATGAATTAGATGCTGTAAAAACCAGAGATGGTATTACTATTAGAATAAATAGAGATAATATTTATGAAGAATATTGTAAATTTGTTGATTCTGATAAAGCTACTTTTGATGATTTAAATTCTAATCAAGATAAAATGTCTTTTGAACTATTTAATAGACAAAATGATGAATTTAAAAAGAGATTTATTAAAGAAGAACATTATTTAAAAACAGCTTCAGATAATGCTACATTTGATTACACAATAGAAAATAATTCAGGTATTCCTGAATTAATTGAACAAATAAAACAAATTTTAATCAAAGAAAAAATAATTTAAAATGATAGAGCAAATTAAAGAATTTAGAATTAAAATAGACGGTTTATCACAACTTGTTAAAAATTTAAATTCTCCAACAATAATGATAGATTTACAAAAAGTTAATCATGATATTGATACTGAAAAAATTTTAACGATGTTAAAAAATAGTCCTTTAACTCTTGTAGATGCTATAAAAACTATTAATGTATATCCACAAAAAGAAATAGAAAAATGTTATGATAATCTTATTTTAGCCAAAGCTTGGTTAGGAGTGTGTATTCAAGAGTTAGGAGAATCTACTCCTTATGCTAATGATGGTAAAAGAAAAACAGTAGAAGATATTGAACCTGCTGCTGATACTGATAAAAAAGTTAAATTTCCATATAATCATCATTTAAATAAAAATTTAGAAGTAAAAGATAGGGGAAAAGAATTAAATCATATTGAAAAAGTAGATTGGATACGTGAAGAAATTAATCAAATAATTTATCACTTTCAAGGCGCTATGATTAATTGGTCAGAATTTAACTCTGTATTAGAATTTAAGCTTTCACAAGGAAAAATAACAAGTTTAGGAGATTTTGTTTATCAACATTTATGTGAAGCAAGATTTTGGTTGGGTTTTGAACTTCAAAGAATCAAAGAATCACAAAATGACAGTCAAGCAATTAATTGAAGAATTACAAAAATATCCAGAAGACTTAGAAATATGGGTTTCTGATAGAGGTGCTTTAGAAGGAGGAACACCTTTAGAAAATGTTAAAGAAATGTTAGCATGGGATGCTGGTTTAGATGGAGATGATATTGGAGATGAATATATTTATACTGATACTTTAACAACTGAAGAAATAGAAGAATTAATATTAATTAAAGATTATTATAAAACAGATAGTTTTAAAGATATTATAAGCAAAAAAATATTACTTTTACATGATTATGAATAAAAAATGAATTTAGAACAACTTAAAAAAAACGGTTGGATTATTTATGATGTGATTGTAGGCTCACATTTATACGGTACAAATAAAGAAGGTAGTGATACTGATACAAAAGGTATATTTATTCAACCAACTAAAGAAATATTAGCAGGAAACTATATATCTCAAGTATCTGATGATAAACAAGATACTACTTATTATGAAATAGGCAGATTTATTGAATTAATAAGTGGATCTAATCCAAACATGTTAGATGTATTAGGTAGCGATAAAATAATTTATGACAACGGATTATTTAGAAAATATTTTCCTGATAATAATAAATTTTTAACTTCTAAAATTAAACATACTTTTAGCGGTTATGCTTATTCTCAAATACAAAAAGCTAAAGGTTATAATAAGAAAGTTAATTGGGAAAAAAGTAGAACTGAACGTAAAGATGTTTTAGATTTTTGTTATATATTATTAGATAAAGAAGATAGTATTAAAATTAAAGATTTTTTTGAAGTACCTGAGAATACTTTTATAGAAACTACACATTGGGGATTAGCTAAAATAAATAATTTTCCTGATTGTTATTCTATGTATTATTTTCCTGATGGTAATGGTGGTATTATATCTGAAGATTCTAATGATGTTCAACTTAGAGAAATTCCTATTAAGTCTCAAAGAAAATACATACTTAGGTTTGATAAAGCAGCATACTCTACACACTGTAAAGATTTTAGAGAATATCAACAATGGTTAATAGATAGAAATCCTCTTAGATATGCTGATAATGCTAAAGTAGGTAATGATTTTGATAGCAAAAACATGTCACATTGTATAAGATTATTAAATACATCAATAGATTTACTTAGTGACAAAGGTTTAATTTTAAAAAGACCTGAAAAAGATTATTTAATAAGTATTAGAAATGGTGAAGTAAGTTATGAAACTATAATTAACGAAGCTGAAACAAAAATGGAATTATTAAATTCTTTATATGAAACTACTACATTGCCAAGAGAAGTTGATAGTAAATATATTTCAGATTTATTATTACAAATTAGATTAGAGCACTTATGATGAAAAGTATAATAGAACTTTTTAATCAAAAAGAAGAAATAGATTTAACTATAAAGTTACAAGTATCTCAAATATGCAATTATTTAGGACATAATATTACAGCTAATAATATACAGTCTATAACAAAAAATCATAAAAAAATATTTGTAAAATATAATAATTGTTTAGGGACAAAATGTAATAAACATAGTGAATTTAGTTTTCCAATTGAATACTGTAATTTATCTCAAGAAGAAATAAAAAACGATTGGGAAAAACGAAAAGAATATTTTAATGAAAATAAAAATAATAATTATAAATTAAAAAATGAAAAACATTAAGGAACTATCAGAACAAGAAGCAAAAGAAATATTAAATTTTGTATTTCCTGAAAATAAATTGATATATTTTAAAAATATATCATTTGAGCCAGATATAATAGATGAAAATACTGAACATGTAAGTTTAGGTTTTGAATCAATAATTGGTATTATATATAATAATGGTCAAGATAATTGTTTATTGAACTTTACTAATACTAAAGTTGTATTATGGTTATATAAACATGACTATAATATTACTAAATTTCTTGAACTTAATTCTTATTTTACTGAAATGGAATCTAATTTTGATGAAATGGCACATGAAATTAATATATTATCAAGAGGTCATGCTGGAAATAGAAATAATAAAGAAGAATTTACACTTGGCTATGTTAAAGATAAATGTAAAGAAATATTAAATAAGTATTATTATAAAAATTATTAAAATAAAAGAAATATGAAAAATCTTAATGAATTTGATGATGATTATATTTTTGGCACAGGAACTATAATTATTATTAAAAATACTGATACTTTAGATAACAAAAATATTAGTTTAGCTCACGTTGAACTAAAAGAAGACTGTGCAAATCAGTTTACAATACTTGATTTACATGTAGCTTCTGGTCGTTATACTAATGTAAATCTTCCTATAGAATTTTTTGAAGGTAATGGTGTGACTAAAAAGTTAATTATATCTTTAGTAAATCAACATATTAAATACTTCTATAAAAATTATATAGAAAAAGACATAAATTCTACAAATGGAAATCACGTAAAAAAATTAATGTCTTTAATTAATGATTTAATTTATATCGAAACTTGGGATAATTATATTAAACAAGTTAATCCAGATTTATTCTTTAAATTACCATCAGTAATTATTCCAGATAATGATTTTATTGATAATTATAAATTATAATTAACATGAATTCACAAGAAAGATATAATAAAATAACAGAACTATTATCTAAATTTAAAAATGGTGAAAAATTATATAATCAAAATGCTACATTTAATTTAATTATAAACCAAATGGTTCATGGTGTTAATGAATTTGAAATAATAGAACAACTTGTTTTACAAATTAATACATTACAACAAATATTTGAAGATTATATAAATAGAGATACACGACCTTTTATTATAAATACTGAAATAATTTTAAAATAATATATGATGAAAAAAAATTTAAAGAAGAAGTTTCAAATTTAATTAAGTATTTTAATATAACAGTAGAAAAATAAAATGGCAACAATTTATAAAATTGAAATTAAAACTGTAAGTGCTTTTTGTGCTTATGATGAAAAATATATTAAAGAAATGTTTGAAAAGTTTCTTAAAGAATATAAAGATAAAAAAAGCAATTTAGGTTTTGAAAGTACAGAAATTAAAGTAACACGTTCTTAATATTTTAATTCAAAAATAAAAAACATGCAAAAAGTAAAAAACAAACTTAGAGTTTTACACTATCCACAAGTTCCTTGTGAACCTTTTGTTGTGGATGTTAAAGATGAAGAACAAGCATATTTTGTTCAAGAAACATTGGCAAATCAACATTTATTTCTTTTTAAAAATAATATTATTCCTGATTATTCTAATGTTATTGTAGTTTTAATGTTAAATGAAAATTCAGAATGGGTTGATTACTATAATGAAGAAGAAAATATGGAATTTGATGAATTTGTAGAAACATATTTGTCTTATTTACCTGTTGTAACAAATTTAAATGAGAGTACTTTTAGAAAACAAAACTAAAAATGATTACAGTAGAAATAACAGGATTTAAATCTTTAGAAGATGCTCAAGAATTTATTTCTTGGTATGAAGGACAAGGTGAACAAGATTCAGAATTTTGGCAAAGAGAACATTCTCCAGACAGTAATTGGTATACAGATGAAGAAGGTTTAACTTTAAAAATAAAATAAAATGGCAAAAAGAACTCATTGTGATATTATCATAGCTTGGGCTAATGATGATACAATAGAAATAGAAGTCAAATATAATAAAACAGGACAATGGTGTAATATACAGTGTCCTTCTTGGCTTCCTTTAAATGAATATAGAATTAAAAAAAAACCTGTGTATAGACCCTTTACTTATGAAGAATTATGTAGTAAAATAGGAATGATTGTTGAAAGTATTTCGGGTATGGGTAATGGTCAAGGAATAATTGTAGCTGTATCAGAATTAAATTCTAATGAACCCTTTGCTCAAATAGGTTGTGGACAACATCTTAGTGCAGAAAAATTATTAAAACGATATAAATTTAAAGAAACAGGTTTACCTTGTGGGGTAAAAATTTAAAAAAAACAAACAAATGAAAACAACACTTTCAAAACATCTTATTTTATTGTCATTTATTATAATGATAATAATGTTAAACTCTTGCAAACCAAAAACAGATTATTTAGAAACAGTAGACATAACTTATAGTAAAAGTAAAACAGTTATTATTGATGGTATAATTTATGCTAATTTTATTGTAATAGATAGCTGTCAATATATAATTGGTAATTATAGTGGAACTAGTAATTATTTTTTAACTCATAAAGGCAATTGTCAAAATTGCTTAAAAAACAAGTGCAAATAAAATGGCAATTACTAACAAACAAGTAAAGGCGTGGACTGATTATTTTAACAGTCTATCTAAGGAAGAAAAAAAAGTAGCTCTTGCAAAAGATGCAATAGCTCAGATAAAAGCTGGTAGAACTATTCCTACTAATGTAACTTATTTTAAAAGTTTGCAAGATGAAGATTTTGATATACAAAAAAATATAGATAAAATAAAATGTGAAGTTTGTGCTTTAGGTTGTTTATTTATTTCTTATATTAAATATAATAATAAATATAATACTAAAGATTTAGAAGAAGATTTAATAGATGAAATTATTTTGGAAGATTTATCAAAGTATTTTACAGAAAAAGAATTAGTATTAATAGAACTTGCTTTTGAAAAATGGAGTTATGATGCCTTTTTAGATTTTGATACAAAAATATCACGAGGTATTGCTGCTGACAGGTACGTAGAAGAATTAGATATTACAGACGAAGAAATTGACATGGCTTCTGAATTTAATGGTGATAGAAATGCCGATGAAGTATTAATAGAAATTTGTAAAAACATTATTAAAAATAAAGGAAAGTTTGTATTATGATAAAAATAATAGCAATAAAAACAGATACAGATTATTTAATTTCAGATAATACTGAAAATAAAGGATATTATAGTTCTTATTTACACAATTTGTTTTTTGATGGTGTAAAACCTGAAAAAACATTTAAATCAGATTGGTTTAAAATTAAAAATAAACCTGTTAAAATAGAAAGAGAAGTTATATCTCCATCTATAAATAAAAGATTTGAATTAAAATCTGAATTTGATAAAGGTGTTTTTAAAAAGGTTTGGTTATATTCTGAAGCTTACGATGAAGATTCTGAAATTGTTGATGAATTTAAAGATATTAGAGTATTATATGATTATAAAGAAGATAAACAACCTAATACTTTAGAGAGTATAGAATTTGAATGGAAGACACTATTAGAAATAGAAGTATACACAGAACCTCAAGGATTTAGTTATAAAACAATAGGTAAATGGCATAATGATGTTTCTCCATCTGTCACGCAAAGTAATTTAGAATATAATATTTTATCTCAAGTTTTAACTCCTTCTATACTTTTACATACACAACCTTGTAAATTAAGTAGTAAAGCAACATATGATATTATAAGAGCTTTTATTAAAGAAAATATAAATCCAAGAGTAGCTGAAATTAAAAGTGATTATGATTTTTGTTTTTCTGTTCATAAAAAAATATCTATAGCAAAACCTTATACTTATCAAATAGATGTAAATTCTTCTATATTTGGAGGAAGAAAAAAGAAGCCTAAATATGAAACAAGGCTTGTAGATAAAAAAAGTATACAGATATTTGAAATGACCCATAATCAAGCTGGAGGAAATGGTAGAGGTTATGATAAATATACATTAGTAACTCCTTTTGAAGCTGAAAATCAAGAAGCATTAAAAAAATATATAGATGCTTATTTAGAACATTTAATTAATGTTATTAATGAACCTCTTTGTGAATGTGACAAATGTAATGGAACAGGTGTATTATTTGATCAAGAAATTGAGAAAATATGAAAAATGGATAAATTGAAAAAACTTCAACAAATTATATTAAATTTTACTTATAAATATCCTCTTATTTGTTGGATAATTATATTATTAATATTTAATATAATTTGTTTTCTTATAAACGAAAGATTATTGAATACATTAACTAATATAATTATTTTATTATGGGGTTCAGCACTCCAATTAAATAGAAATTAAACATATGAGTTTAAGACAAAAATATACTGATAAAGAGTGGCAGGATTTTGAAAAAAAAATAAAAGAAGATAGAGAAAATGGAAAACCTGATGAAATATTACTGTATTTATCTGTATGGAATAAAGATGTAATTGAATTAAGAAAAATTAGAACTGCTCTCTCACCTTTTTATAATGATCATAGTTTATCAATTTTAGATAAATGGATTAATTGGAAAACTAATAATAATGATTGAATTAATTCCTACTGAAAATTGTCAATGTGGTACATGCAGTCTTTACAGAAAAATTAATACTATTAAGAACTTAGATGATTTATTAAAATGTAAAGAAATATATCTTTACTTAAAAAAAGGAGTAGCTGGTCCAAGAATAGACAAAGCTGGTTATTTAATTTCTGAAAAACTAAAACAAATAGAAATAAAATGATTGAAAAAATTTGGGTTATTTCTGATACCCATACAAAACATTCAGAATTAAGAATTCCCGATGTTGATATTGTTATTCATGCGGGAGACATGACTAATCAAAAAGGACCACTAAATAATAATGAAGCATTTAGTTTTATTAAATGGTTTGATAATTTAAGTATTAATAAAAAAGTATTAATTGCTGGTAATCACGATTCAACTTTTTTTAATAAAGAAATTATATTTCCTAAATATTATTTAGAAGACAAATTAATAAAATATAAAAAGTGGTTAATATATGGTACTCCTTATACACCTAAATTTTATAATTGGTATTTTATGTTAACTAAAGAGCAAGAAATAACTTGGGCTAAGAATATACCACCTTGTGATATTTTAGTTACACACGGTCCTCCTAAATTTATATTAGATAGTGTATATAGAGAAGATTATGATTTATATGAACATTGTGGTTCTGTAGAATTATATAATAGAGTTAATAAACTTAAACCTAAATTACATATAGTAGGACATATTCATAGTTCTTATAATAAAAAGTATCCTGAAAATAATGGAGTGTTTTTTAATGGTAATACTTGGTTTATAAATGCAAGTTGTTGTAGTGACGGTTATAAGTTACCATTAACTTCGCATGGTTGGATTGTAGAAGTAAACATTGATACTAAAGAAATAGTAAAGATATATAGAAATATATAACTTTTTTTAAAAGCTTAACACACTTATAATCATAAACAAGGTATGTAAAACCTACGGTTATTGGTTCGAATCCAATATTACTTATTTAAGTAATTAGATCAATGGTAGATTGTAAAAAGTGTGTTTAAATTTACTTAACTTATTTAGCCTAAAATAATATAAATAAAAATGACTAATTTACAACAAGAAGAATATTTAGAAACTTTAATAACTAAGTTAAAAACTATATTACTTTCTAAAAGAAACGATTATGCATTTGAAACAGATGCTTTGAGCAATTTTAAAGTAGTTGGTAATATATGTGGTATAAAACCTGAAATAGCTTGTCTCACTTTAATAGCTACTAAAGTAGCAAGATTAAGTTCTTTATTAAGTGAAAACAAATTACCTAATAATGAAAGTATTGATGATAGTATTTTGGATTTAATTAATTACGGAATATTATTATCCATGATTAATTCTGAATCTAAATGATACAGCTATTTATAAGAGGATTTGTGCAAGTATTTTTTATATGTGTTAATACTTTTTTCTTAAGTAAAGAATATTATTGGGGTGTACTAATCTGTGGCTTTGTAATAAGTTATATTTGGTGTACAAACGTAGCAAGAGTTTCAGTTAGTACAACTTCAGAAAAATTAATTTATTCACTAGGAGCAGCTATAGGCTCTGTAGCAGGATTATTTATATCAACACAAATATTTAAGTTTTTTAATTAATGGGATTACATACTTATTTTTATAAAAGTAAAGAACTTTATGATTTATGTGATAAATTATATAATTCTTTAGATGATCATGAATCAGGTAAGTTAAATTTTGATGAAATAATATTAACTCTAATACGTCATAAAATAGAAGATACTGAAAAAGAAAATAAAGCAGATTATATTAATATTTTTAAAACTAAAAAACGAGATTTAATTAAAGGTGGATATACAAATGATGTTATATATAGTAAAGAAGAGTGCTTTGAATGGTTGAAAAATAATAAAGTCACTTATATAAACGATGATATAGAATTAGCTACTAATTTACTCAATGAATTTTGGGACAAGTATCCTCATGGAGTAATAAGTTTTGATTAAATTATTTGAAAAGTAACAAATTATTATTTAATTTCACACCCTTATAAATTATAAAATATGTAATAATGATATATTACCAAAGATTAGAAAGTAATTCAGGAGATTTGTTTATAGACAATTTCGATAATGATATTGTATTAAGCTCTAATTCTTATAATGATGATATTGGAGGATTAATAATAGAAGATTATGTTTATTTAAAAAATACATTATATCCTCTATGTCTAAGATTTAAAAATAATGAATTAACAGACACCGACAAAGAAGAAATAATTGATTTAGAAGTAGATTTTAATGCTTTGCTTGAAAATGAAATTATTGAATTATTAGAAGAAGCTATTAAAAAAAATTGGATATAGTTAATTAAAGCATTAAATAATATTAAAATTAATTAAAATGAATAATATAATTACACCTTGGGGAGAAATAGGATATATAGTATTTAAAAGAACATATTCAAGGAGACTAAAAGAAGACGATCCCAATAGTGAAACAGAAGAATTTATAGATGTTATTAATAGAGAATTATTAGCTATATCTAAACAGTTAAAATTGAAATTAACTGATGATGAAATAGATTTTTATAGAAATACAAGATTATTATTAAAGTGGTCAGTAGCAGGAAGATTTATGTGGCAATTAGGCACTAAAACAGTTAATGATTTAGGATTAACAAGTTTACAAAACTGTGCTGGTGTAGTAGTAGATAATCCTATAAGACCTTTTACTTGGGCAATGGAACTTCTAATGTTGGGTTGTGGTGTAGGCTTCAATATTCAAAAAGAGTATGTTTATCAATTACCTAAACTTAAGAAAAAAATAAAAATAGAAAGATTAGACACAAAAGATGCTAACTTTATATTACCAGACACACGAGAAGGGTGGGTCAAACTTTTGGGAAAAACATTAAAAGCACATTTTTATAGTGGAGAAGGATTTACTTATTCTACACAGTTAATTAGAAGTAAAGGAGCTGCTATAAAAGGATTTGGTGGATTATCAAGTGGTCCAGAAGAATTATGTAATGGCATTAATGATATTCATAATATTTTAAATAGTAGGTCTAATCAAAAATTAAGACCTATAGACTGTTTGGATATAATGAATATTATTGGTTCTATTGTAGTAGCTGGTAATGTACGTAGGTCAGCACAAATAGCTATTGGAGATTATGATGATTTAGAGTTTTTAAAAGCTAAAAGATGGGATTTAGGACAAATACCTAATTGGCGAGCAATGTCCAATAATTCTGTAGCTTGTGATAATATTGAAAATTTACCCATTGAGTTTTGGCAAACTTACGAACAAGGTGAACCTTATGGTTTGATTAATCTAAGATTAGCAAGATTAGTTGGTAGAACAGGAGAAACACAATATAGTGATAAAGATACAGTAGTTTTTAATCCTTGTTTTACATCAGATACAAAAATATTAACACCAGAAGGATATGTTGAAATAGGTAAAAATGTAGGTGAGTTAGAATTAATTAATAAAGAAGGTTTAATTGTGAATGGAAATATTTGGTCCAATGGTTTTAAAACTGTTATTGAAATACTTACTTCACAAAAAAATAAATTAAAATGTACTCCTGATCACATATTTATGTTAAATGACGGTTCTGAATGTACTGCTATAGAATTATTAGGTAAAAGAATTATGCCATATTTTAGTATAAATGAAGAAATTAGTGAGTATACTAAATATGGTTTTATTCAAGGAGATGGTAATTTAACAAGGTTAAACTCTGAACCTCATAAAGGGCTTGAAATAAATATAGGTGAAAATGATTATGACATTTTTGAGTTATTTGACATTGAAAAAGAAGAAAATAAAAGAAGTTATTATACATCTGGATTTAATGAAATTTTAAAAATTTTAGGTTTTGACTCTTCTGTATTACCTATAAGAAGAATGCCAAATACTTTTTCGTTTTGGAGCAATAAAGATAAATTAATGTTTTTAAAAGGAATGTATTCTGCAAATGGCTCCATTATTAAAAATCATAGAATTTCATATAAAACAGTTTCTCAAAAACTAGCATTAGAATTACAAGAGGCATTATTGCAATTTGATATATGTTCTTATATAACTATTAATAAGGAAAAAGAAGTTTTATTTTCAAACGGTAATTACTCTTGTAAAGAATCTTATGATATAAATATTTCTAAATATGATTCAATATTACAATTTGCTAAATTAATAGGATTTGTCCATAAATATAAAAATGAGTCTTTAAGAGAATTAATTTTAGCAAAATCTCCTAAAGTAATAAGTATTAAAGATGTTGGTTATCAAGAAGTCTTTGATTTTAACTTACAAGATGACACTCATTGGGGAGTTATAGATGGTTTAATAGCACATAACTGCTCCGAACAGTCTTTACACAATTATGAAACTTGTTGTTTAAGTGAAGTATTTTTACCTAATATAGAATCTTATGAAGAATTATTAAAAATATTAGAGATTACGTATAAAGTAAATAAACATAGTTTAGCTATATCATGTAATATAAAGGAAACAGAAGAAATTGTTCATAAAAATATGAGAATGGGTATTGGAATGACTGGTATTTTACAAGCAACAGAAAAACAAAGAAGTTGGTTAAAAAATGCTTATATTTGGTTAAGAGAATTTGATAAAATTTATTCTAAAGAAAATAACTTCCCAACAAGTATTAAACTTACTACTGTAAAACCGAGTGGAAGTCTTTCTTTACTTGCAGGTGTAACTCCTGGAATACATCCGAATCCTGCTGGTCCTTATTATATAAGGAGAGTTAGAATGGCAGCTAATTCTGTTTTAGTAAACTCTTGTCGAGAACATGGTTTTTTAACAGAGCATCAAATTAATTTTGATGGTAGTGAAGATAAATCAACTATTGTAGTTAGTTTTCCTTGTAAAGTTTCTGAAGATACTCCTATTGCAGCAAATTATGGATGGAAAGAACAAATAGAAATGGTTAGGAAAATTCAATCAGAATGGAGTGATAATTCTGTTAGTTGTACAATTTATTATAAAAAAGAAGATTTAGAAGATATCAAAGCATATTTAAAAACTTATTATGAAGATAACTTTAAAACATTATCTTTTTTATTATATCACGGTCATGGTTTTATACAAGCTCCTTACGAAACTATAGACAAGGAAACTTATGAAAAAATGGTTAGCACCATTAGACCTATTACCAGTATTAATGTTAAAGAAAAAGATTTTAATATAGATGAATGTGAGAATGGTGCATGTCCTATTAAATAAATATATAAACAATGAAATTACATTCTTTTTTAGAAAAGAATAATTTAATAGACCACGGTGAATTAGGCTTAATAATTAATTATATTTTGCCTGATTCACTACAAGGCTATTATTTTATAGTTAAAAATGTAGATTTATTAACAGAAGAAAAGTTAATAATTACAGTGTCAGATGAATTAGAGGATAAACCATTAAATTGTCAAATTACATTTGATATAACGGATAATGGTGATTTGGTTTATAATAATCATATTGAATTATAAAGTTTAATTACAAATATTAAAATTTAAAATTATATTATGTTATTACCTTTAATAATATCAGTTATATTTTGTGCTGCTATAATGTTCTTGGCAAGCTTTATTAGTTCACATTATGAAAATATTGACGATGACTTGGAAAAATAAAATAAAAGAAAATTGTGTATATAAATTAGGCAATGGTACATATAGTGGTCCAAAAGGAGCATTACAATATGGTGAAATTCTTGAAAATAATGCTTTTTCGGATATACAAATACAAGAAAATATAGCAATATCAGAAAATAATAATTTACTAAAAGATAATGTTTATATAAAATTAATTGATTTAAAATCATAGTTATGAAAGTAGATGTAGTTATACATGTTTACGGAAAACCTTGGCAAACTTTATGTACTTTAAAAAGTTTGATGCTATATAGTTCTGAACACATAGATAAAATATATTTTGTTACAGAGCCTAAACAACCTTATAACGAAAAAGTAGATTGGGTTATAGATTATTTTGATAATATTATTCAATATACTCCTATTAAATCTATTTTAATGAATATTTGTAAGAATGTAAATAACGAAATAGAAAGACACAGTATGTATTGTCAATATGCTTTAGAAAAAACAGATAAACAATATATCTTTGTAACTCATAATGATATATTGTATACTGATGATATTATTGGAGACATGATTAATAATATAGAAGACAATATTGCTATAGGGGAATTAGGTCAATGTTGGAATTGTCCCGCTCAACAATTTTGTGGAGGAGGAGCTAAATGGAATAGCTGGAATCCTACAGAAGAAGAAATTAATCAAATTAAAGAAAAACTTCCTTACGTCAGAACAAGTTTAAATAACTTAACTCCTAATAAATTTAAACTAATGCCTGAATGTAGATTAAATGAGTGGGCTTGTTTAATTAATGTAGAGTTATCTAATAAAGAAACTTATCCTAATGGTAATACACCTTTTTTTGGAGAATTTCATGTTGATTCTGGCACTGCTTGGTTTAAAAGTTTATATTTAAAGGGATATAATTTTAAAGATTATAGAAAAAATTATAGTCATACTTATTGGTCTGATTTGTCAAATGGTTATCAAACTGTGTTAAAAGAAAATTATTATTGGAAAGCAGAACAAAAAGCTGAACAATATTTTAATGAAAACTTTAAAATTTAAAAATAATTATGAATAATGTACATGATATAACTAAAGATTTTGAAAAAATGTTAGGTGATTACACTAATGCACCTTATGTTATAACTCTTGATAATCAATCTAATGCTTTATTTTTAGCATTATACTATGAAAAAAATATAGCAAAAACAATTATAAATGATACAATAATAATACCTTCCAGGACATATCCTTCCGTCCCTTGTGAAATAATTCATGCTAATTTAAAAGTGCAGTTTAAGAAAGTAACAGGTAAAACTTTAACTGGAGCTTATAATCTTGAAAATAGTAATGTATGGGATTCAGCATTAAGATTTACTGCTGACATGTATATGCCTTTTACTTATATGTGTATATCATTTACTGGTCCTTATAAACACTTTAAATTAAGTAAAGGAGGTGCTATACTAACAGACAATTATGATGCTTATTTATGGTTTAAACGTGCAAGATATAGTGGTAGAAGAGAGTGTTCTTACCATGATGACCATTTTGATATGTTAGGCTGGAATTTTTATATGATGCCTGAATTAGCAGCAAGAGGAATTTTATTAATGAATCAATTTTATAATATAGATGGTACTAAAAAAAATAATGAAGATTTAACACTACCTTATCCTGATTTATCAAAATTTGATATATATACAAAATGATAAAAGCATTAATTGGCTATGGTGGACACGCTAAAGAAGTTATGAGACAAATGAATATAATTTTACCTTGTTTTGTAAGTGATAATTATTTAACAAATGAAACTATACCATTGTCTAAATTTAATCCTGCTAAATATATAGTTATGATTGCTGTTAGTAATTCAATTGATAGATATAATATTGTTAATCAGCTTCCTAAAGAGACTAAATATTTTACATGGATACATAATACAGCTTTAATTATGGATAATAATATTGAAATAGGTGACGGTAGTTTTATAGGGGCTTACTCTATATTAACAACAAATATAAAATTAGGAAATCATACAATATTAAATAGAGCTAATCATATAGGACATGATTGTACTATTGGAAATTATTTTACTGCTTTACCTGGCTCAATTGTTTCAGGAAATGTTAAAATAGGTGATAAAGTGTCTTTAGGAACAAACTCTTCTATAAAAGAAAAAATAACTATATGTGATAATGTAGTTATTGGTTTAAATTCAGGAGTAGTTAAGAATATTTTGGAACCTGGTATCTATGGTGGAGTTCCTGTTAAATTATTAAAAAATGCCTATATTCAATAAACATAAACTTATTTTTATACATATACCTAAAACAGGAGGAAGTAGTGTGGAAAAGGCTTTTCTTAATAAAGAAGATAAATCATTATTTTATAGTGAGACTTATTTTATAAATAATCATAGTCCTCAACACTCTACATATATAGAATTAGAAAAATTAAATTTATTGTTTGAAGATTATAAAATATTTACTATTATAAGACATCCTTATGAAAGATTTATAAGTGAATATAACTATTTATATACTAAAAATAATTTAGAAGATATTAATAATTTTGCTAAAAAGTTTTTAGGCTCTTCTAAAAATAAATATAATTGGGATAATCATCACTTATCTTGCAGCGAATTTATAAAAGAATGTAAAAACATTAATATTTTAAGATATGAAAACTTGCAAGAAGATTTTAAAAATTTTATAGGATTTAATCTCTTAGAACACGAAAATAAAGGTAATAAAATAATAACATTAGTAAATTTAACAAAAAAAAATTAAAAAACAAATATATAATACTTGGAAAGAAGATTTTATTAATTTTAATTATCAAAAATAAGTTATATAATAATGTATAAAATATAAATATGTTAAAATGTATTAATTGGGGCAAAACTTTAAGATTAGGTAACTGGCTTTTTTTATATGCTGGTTTAAATTATTTTAGCAGAAAAAGTAATAACTCCTTAGTTTTACCAGATTTTTATTTGTGGAATTATTTAGAAAATCCACCTGTTATAAATAACAATAAAGATTTTGATTTAGAACATTCTTGGAGATATTTTGAGTATTCTGATGAAGAAAAACAGTATCAAATAGATATTTTAACTAAAAATGCAGATAAAATAATTAATATTGTAATGTTTCCTTATTTTCAAACAGAAAAATGGTGGAAAGATGAAGAAAATTATATTTTAAATCTTCTTAAATTAAAAACAGATAAAATAGATGAAATTAAACAAAAGTATAAAAATTTGTTTAATACTTCTAAAGAAACCGTAGCAATTTCAATAAGAAGAGGAGATTTTGTAAAACATGGTGCTTTTTATCAAATACCTGAAAGTTGGTATGAAAAAGCGTTAGATTCTAATTTTAAAGATTGTAATGTTATAGTTTTTAGTGATGATATAGATTGGTGTAAAAAATATTTTAAGCACAGAAATTTCAATTATGCAGAATGTAATAATACTCATTCTTTAAAAGGCTATGAAAATAATCCAATGGAACAATTTATTTTAGCCATTTTATGTGATCATGCAATAATAGGTAATTCTACATTTTCATGGTGGATAGCTTATTATATAAATAAGTTTAATAATGGAATAATCATTCATACTGGTAAAAACTTAACTAACGAAACAGATAAAATTTATAAAGCAAATAACAATTATTATCCTAAAAATTGGAAACTTTTTAATATATAAATATGAAAATTAAAGAATTATTAGAACAGAGAATTTATAACACAGATAAGTTTACATCTCATCAATATTTGAATACTTATGAAGAATTATTCGAGCCTATACAACATAATGTTAAAAATCTATTAGAAGTAGGTGTATTAAGAGGAGAGTCTTTAGAATTATGGAAAAATCTTTTTACTAACGCTGAAATATATGGAGCAGAACTTGTATCATCTGAAGTAACAATAAAACAACAAGAAAGAATAGAAATATTTTATGGAGATGCCTACAACAAAGATTTTTTAAATAATTTTAAAGATATAAAATTTGATATTATTATAGATGACGGCAGTCATCAGTTTGAACACATGGATTTCTTTTGTAAATATTATAAAGATTTATTAAATATAAATGGTATTATCATAGTAGAAGATATACCTGCTATGGATTGGGCTGAAAAACTTAAAAAGTCATTAAATTTTAAAGATTCTTTTATTGTTGATTTAAGACATTTAAATAATAGATGGGATGATATAATGCTTATTGGTAAAAATAATTAACAAACTATTTAAAAGTTGATTAAAATAAACAAATGATTAAAATATTAGCCTATTACAATAAAATGGTAGGTAGTCATTATCATAGATTACATGTTCCTTTAGAAAATCTTAAAGATAAGTATGACATTACTATAGTTGATTCTATAAAAACAGATACTTGGGAAAATTTTGATATATTTATATATAACAGATATGTAAATTTACCAATATATAGTTTAAATCTACTAAAAAAAAAATTTGGGTTTAAAATTATAATGGATATGGACGATAAAGTCACTATACCATTTTCTCATTATATGACTAAACTTTATGATACTCAAGCCATACCTGAAAAAATAATATTGCACTTAAAAAACGCTGACTATGTAATATGTTCTACTGAATTATTAGCAGATAATTTAAAAAAATATAACAAAAATGTTGTAGTTATACCTAATGCTATAGATTTTTCAATTGATCAATTTAAATATAAAGAAAAAAAACAGAGTGATAAATTAAGAATAGTTTATCCTTGTTCTTTGAGTCATGAAAAAGATGTAAGGTTACTTGAGCTTTCTTTTAAAAAATTAGCTCAAGATATAAATTTAAAAGATAAGTATATATTTACTTTAGCGGGATACAGTGACTTTAATAATAAAAGTAAGCTTATATGGGATAATATGGTAAAAGTATTTAAATTAAGTGGTTCTTATAATATTATACCTAATAAAACAGTATTTGATTATATGGAACATTATGATAATCAAGATGTTTGTATAATTCCTTTAATAGATGATTCGTTTAATAGAATGAAATCTGTTTTAAAATTAAATGAATCAGGAGCTAAAAAATTAGCTGTTATAGCTTCTAATGTACCTCCTTATGATAAAGAATCAGACTATTTTTTACCTGTTGACAAATCGGTAGATTGGTATAATCATGTTAAATATTTAATAAATAATCCAGAAGAAGTAAAAAATTATGCTAATAAGCTTTATGAATATAATAAAGAGAATTATGATATTAATGTGATTAATAAATTAAGAATAAATTTATTCGACAATGTTGTTAAATATAAAAAAGAAGAAAGTTTTAAATATAAAATAATTTCTATTACTTATGATACGCAGCAAATTACTGAATATGATACATATTTTAATACTATTAATAGTGTGGCTCAAAAAAGTTATTTATTTGAATATAATCCTATAATAGATATTATAGATAATAATAAGTATAATATAAATTCTTATGATTATTTAGGTATTTTTAGTTGGAAGTTTGCTTTTAAATCTAAAGTTTCTAATATAGAAATTAACGATCATATAGACAATAACTATGATGCTTATGGATTTAATGCTCCTTTATTTAAAGATGGTAAAGATTACTTTACTCAAAGCAATAAATATCATCCTAACTTATTAAACATTATACGTATATTGTGTGAGGAAATAGGTATAAAATATACGGATAGTCCTAAATATGCTGTGTGGTCTAATTTTTTTGTAATGAGAACAGAATTATATAAAGATTATATTAATACTTATGTAAAACCTATTATAAATTTAATGGAAAATAAGTATAAAATTTTAGTATATAAAGATGCTAAATATGGAGGATTAACTAAAGAAAAATTAAAAGCTTATACAGGCTTAGATTTTTACACATATCATACATTTATTTTAGAAAGACTAATTAGTCTATATTTACATAATAATCCTCAAATAAAATTTAAAAGTTGCATTGGAAAGAAATAATCAAAATACCTTATATACAAGAACAGATATATAATTATTATATTCCTAATTGTTATTTAACAGGTAAGCCTTTTAAATCTCCATTTAGAAAAGATAATAATCCTTCATTTAGTATATTGAAAATAGGTAGTTACTATAAATGGGCTGATTGGGGTACAAATGAAAAAGGAAATTGTTTTGATTTTGTTGCTAAATACTATGGATTAAATGTTAATAAACAATTTAATCTTGTTTTAAAAGCTATAGTGAAAGATTTAAATTATGAACATTTATTTAATACAGATTCTAAAGTTTTAATTAATTTTATTAAAAATAATGTTCAACTAAACAAAGAATTACATACTATGTATTCTGCTGCTAATAAAGTAAGTTCAGTTAAATTAAAATATAATAAAAAACCTTTTAATCAAAGTGAAATAGATTATTGGAAATCTCAAGGATTAATAAATATAGATACTTTAAAATATTTAAACATACATTCTGTAAGTAAAGCTTATATTATTATTAATGATTATGTTAAAATGTTTTATAACTATAATGATTATAAATTACACTCTAACGATGAAAATATTAAAAAATTATATTATTGTTTTGCATATAATTATGATAATAAATATTTAAAAATTTATAGACCTTATTATATTGATAAATGGAAAAGTACAGTGCCTTTAAATTTAATTTGTACTAAAACATTATTTGGCAATGATAATTTAATTATAACTAAGGCTAAAAAAGAGCAAGTTCATTTATTAGATATTCAAAGTTATATGATTGATAAATTTGATATACTGCCTTTGAATAATGAAATTACTTTTCCTCATGATTTTATTGAAAGTATTAAAGATAATTATAAAAAAATTATATTATGGTTAGATAATGATAATATAGGAATTTTTAATATGAAAAAATGGGCAGAACAACATAATTTAACAATGTTTTATAGTAAAAATTTTAAAAACATTACTGATCAATATTCAAATTTATATAGTATTAATAGCGATATGGCTAAAAATAATTCATTACTAACAATAAAAAACTTATTACAATAATATAATTATGTTCAAAAGCAATGAAGAAAAGTTCTTTAATATGTGGTGCAAACAACTCAAAGAATTAGATTATATAATAGATTATTTTTATCAGCCTGAAACTTTGCAAATTACCCCTAAAGCTGAATTATGTTTAAATATTAATAAAAAAAATAAATGTTATTTTTTATTACATCCACTGACATATACATATGATTTTAAAATAATATGGAATATAAAGGCTAAAGATGTATTTTATAATAATATAGATAATGAATATTATAAAAATAATTGTTATTTTAAAACTAAAGAAGATATAAGCTATATAGATGTAAAAGGAGAATATACTAGAAAAAATAGAGTTACAGATATATCTTATCCTATTTTACAAAAAATATTATATCATTATAGTAATTTTTATGTACAAAAAATAGTTCCTATAAAATTATTTAAAGATACATTCGCACCCACAGAGTATTTACTAAATAATAATATTTATAAAGTAGGTACTAAAAAAGGGACAAACAAATCAAACTTATTAAATTTAGATGAATACACAAGAAGTAAATGAATTATCTATTCATATATCTATGAATTTATTAGTATTTTTAGCTGAAAAAGGATTATTAAGACATAATCAAATATATGATACTATAACAGAAATGGACAGTAATACTGTTACAAAAGAATATACTAATGAATTTAAAGCAATGATTATGGGTGCAGCAGTTGTTATTAAAAACACATTAACCGACAAATATGAAATTGATTGAAACTTTTACATTAGATAAAAATGGTTTAAAATATTTAATGGCTTATTTAGATGAAAAAATTGTGGCAACAAGTGTTAAAGCTTTTTTTAAAGAAGATATTGTTAATTCTTTACATTATTCTGCTACGCCATATACAGAAAAAGATGTAGAATATTTTATAGATAATATAAGATTGTTTGAAATACCTAATGTTATAGGAGTTTCTATTAAATATTTCTTAGAAAGAATTATTGTTTATTTTGAAGATTATATTTTAGAGTTTGTTAATGACGAGATTTTTTTATATGATATTAATAATTGATACAGATACTATTATATATTCTATAGCTGTATTAGATTTAGATTTAAAAAGTGTTATAGAAATTTTTGACAAAAAGATTAAGGGATTAGTAGATAAATTTAAAGCAGATAATTATATATTAGTAATAGAAGGAAATAGAAACTTTAGAAATAAGTTTGATCCTAATTATAAAAAACATAGATCTACAAATAAACCAATACATTATAAAGCTTTAAGACATCATGTTCAAAAACAATATAAATTAAATCATCATTTATCTATTAATGTGGAAACAGATGATGTATGTTCTATATTAGCTAATATATGCTTAGAAAAGAATATACAATGTGTTATTATACATACTGACAAAGATTTAAATCAAATAGTCGGTCAACATTATAATCCTAAAACTAAAGAAGAATATTATATAGATGAAAATAATAGCAAATATTTATTATGTTTACAGATATTAATGGGAGACCCTACAGATTCTAAAATAACTGGAATATCGGGTATTGGTAAAACAAAAGCTTTTAATATACTAAATAATGCTTTAGACAATAATGTAGAATATATGACAGCAGTTTTTGATGAATTTATAAAAAAATATAGTTATGATATAGGTGTAGAAAGATTTTATAATAGTTTTAACATAATTAAGTTATTAACAAACTATTCAAAAATAGATAAAAAATTAATAAAATTTTTAGATGGATTACAAAGCACCTAATTATAATAGTTGGTTATTATTGCCTTTAACAAATATAAAAAATATTAATACCTTATACATTAACAATGTATTTGTAGGAAAAGAAAAAATAGAAAAGTTTCTCTATATTTTAATAAATAATGATGGTAGTGCAGAGTGTTTAGAATATATTAATACTTTAAAACAAGAGAAAAATTTTATTAAAAATGAAATAATAGATTATGATTTAATACTATTTAAATTTAAAATAAATTATAATGATGAAAATTATAGTCATTTAATAAATGCTAAATATAATTTAGTCAGCTCTGACTATTCATTGTTATTAGCAGAAAGTTTAATTAGTAATTGTAAAAAATTATATAATGAAATATTATCTTTTTACAAAATATTAATATATATCGTTAAAAATAGTGAACAATTATTTATAGATTATTATGAGTATAAACTAAAAATAGTTGATGTGAATTTTATAAATCAAATTAAAAGTACTGGCATATATTTTTCTAATTTTAATGATAATAATTTTTTTAACGAATATTTAAAAATGAGTAATAAAACTATAAATGAATCTAAATTATAATGATATAAATATATCTATAACCAATGCAAAAGATATAAAACAAGTTAGTGACAGCACTGTCTTTTTAAAAGATTTAAAGTTAGTTAAAACAAAAGGTAAAATTTCTAAAAAGAAAATTGTTACTAAAGCTAAAAACAGAAAAAGAAGTTATAAATTAGTTTATTATATTATAAATCAAAATGTAACTATACTTAATTATACTAATCCTCACACTTCTTTAAAAGAAGCTGAAAAATTTGCAAAATCTATTATTAATGAATTTAATAATATTTTATACATTATTCCAGTTAAAATACCAATTACTGGAGATAAATTTTGCACAAGAATTGCTTTACAAGCAAATGATGTATTATATGGATTAATAGAAGGTTAATTATGATTGGTACAATATTTAAACATCATTCTCAAACTCACGGCTATCATAATTGGATAGTTTTGAAAGACGTGAGTAGTAGTAAATATTGTATCTGTGCTATAATATCGAGTAAAAAATCTACACATTCCTTAAAAATAGGACCCAAAGATTGTAGTTTTTTAAAAAAAGATTCTTACATACAAATAGATAATTTATTATCTATAGATAAAGACATAATTGAAAAAAAAGAAAAAGAGCTTGTTTGTTCAAGCCTATTGAATAAAATAAAAATAACATTTAATAAATTTTTTACATGAAAGTTAATACACAAGTTTCGTCAATATCTAAATCTTACTCTGAAAAGAAATTTGAGATAGATTTTAATGATGAAATAAGTTTAGGAAAACTATTCCAAAGTCTTATAATGATATACAAAGATAAATTTTCCTTTGTAAGAGAGTTTGTACAAAATGCCTATGATGCAGTTGTTGAAGTTTGGGAAACTAATTATGAAAACTCTATAAGTTTAGATGAATTTCTTATTAAAAATCCTATATTAGTTTCTTTATATAAAGACAGTAAAGGAAATTATTTTGAAGTAAAAGAAACTAAAGGTATAGGAATTTCTCCTGAAAGAATGGATAATATGTTTAGATTTTTAACTAAATCTACAAAACAAAATAGTATAAATCAAATAGGAGCCAAAGGAATAGGTAAAATGGCTGCATTATCTTATACAGAAGAATATTTTATATCAACAGTATATAACTCTATATTATATGAATATAAAATTTCTTGGTATAACCAACAAGGTATTCCTACTATATCAGAACCTGTAATTTCAAAGACAAAAGAACATTCAGGTACTACAATAAGAGTTTATTTAAAGACAGAAGAAGATACTTCTAAAATTTTATCTTCTGTTAAAAATTTTTTGTCTTATTTTAATAATATATATTACAGTAATATTTATTTAACTAATAAATATTATACAGATTATTTTTATGATAGAAATGGAGGAGTGTATGTAAATAATCTAACAGTAACTAATTCTTTAAATGACTGTACTTTACATAATTATAAAACTTTTTTATATAGAGAAACTATAGATATTTTTGACAAAAAAGCTTTTTTAATTGTAGATAGAATTCCTTATGAAATAGATTGGAATTTAATAAATATGAATGTTATTTATTTACCCTTTGGTATCAAAGTTTCATCATCTGAAATATTATTAAATGATAATAGAGATAGTATTAGATACACAGATTCAGTTATACAAATTATTAGAGAGAAAATAATAAATTTTAAAAAAGAATTATTAGATTTTATACAACAAGGCTTTACTACTAATAACGATGACTTATCTGCTATTTGGAGAAATAATACTAAACTTATGATAAATAAAGTTTCTTTTACTTTAAGCTCAAACCCACTAGCTTACTGGAAATCTTCTCAAAAATATGTAGAAAGTATTGATTTTTCGTTAAAAAGTACTCCTTTACTTAATCATCTGTTTAATCCTGTTTTGATTGCAATAAAAGATAAAAATATAATAAGAACTTCTTTACCTTCTTATAATTCATTATTAAACTCTTCTTATGGTAAGTTTGAAGATGTTTCTAAAAATCATTATTTAGTATTAAAAGATATAGATGTCAAACTGAATAGTATCGGATTATCTAATTTAGATATATATAGTAATATTGTTGTTGTAGATAAACCTGATTTAGATGTTATAAAAAAAGAAGATATTGGAGTAACTAATGATAACAATTTAATTCAAATAAAAAAAGAAATAAATTATTATTTTAATAATAAAGTATTTAAATTATCTAAAATATATAATGAAAAAAGAAAGCCTAAAGCTATTACTAAAAAAAATAATGAGTCGTTTAAAATAAGTACTCTTACTTCTCAAGTAAATTATTATAATTACAATGTTAGTAAAATAGATAGATATATTACTTATCCAGAACTAACTGATAAATATATAATTTTTAATACAAATGAAAATGATTCGGCTAAAAACTTAAATGCAATTTTATCTAAATTTGGTATACTTAATGAAGTAAGTTTAGTTGCGCCAACTTTTTGTAAAAAAATAAAATATAATTTACAATATTTTTTAAATACTTCTAAGGAGTTTGAATTATTGAGAATTGCTTTTTTATGTTATAAACTATATGAAGAAAAAAATTCTTATTTTTTTCCTATTATTTATGATGCCCCTTCAATTACTTCAAAAAAACTTTTTAAAGATACTATAGTTTTAACTATTATAGAAGAAATATTAAGTGATAGGGGTAAATTTTTTATTTACTTAAATATATTTATGTATAGTACTTATATTGTAAATATGGTAAAATCTTTTGAAGATAATTATAAAGATTTATTAGATACATCTATTGTAAATAGTAATGTTTACTCTAAATTTAAAGAGCTTTTGAATATTTTTAACAATACACATAAAGAATTAAAAGCTATTAATTATAGAGAAAATAATACTTTAATTAACGAAACCGTCAAAATAATATTAAATAAAAATAAAAATGTATAAAATAGTTTTTCAAAAAACAATTGTGAATGATAAAACATTATTAGATGTTTTTTTCATTAAAAATGATATAAAAAAAAGTGTTTTTTATTCTTTAAATATACCAAAAGATAAAATTACTTATGTAAATAGTTTAATAGAATTGTGTCAAGTTAATAGTTTAGATAAAAAAACTTATAGCTTTGTAAAAAAAGAAATATCCAATTTAGTCAATGATATAAATATAGAGATTAGCGAGATTAATAGTAAGATAAATGATTTAAATTTAAAAATGAACTCTGTTAAAAACGAAAATAATTTTTCAGAAAAACTTATTATTATTCAAAAAGAATTACTAAATAATAATATAGTTTATAACATAGTTAATGAATCTTTGTTTAAGTCTGGCAGTGAAGTAAGAGTTCCTACTATACTATGTGATTATTTTTACAAAGCTGTTTCTGAAAAAGATATTAGTTATTTAATAAGTTTAGATAAATTTTGGAATAATTGTTTACAAAAAGAAAATTATTCTAATATTGAAGATTTATTTATTTTTATAGAAGATAATAATTTAACTATTACTCCTAACGGATATTTATTTCTTTTTAGAAGAGTAGTTGATAAAAATGAAGAAAATGAAGATAAATTATTTGAGTATGTAAGTAATGAATGGAAAAAATGTATTATTAATAAAATTGACCCTACTTTGTATTTTGTAGAATTTGATGGATATGATTATTATTTAAGCGAAAAAAAATCAGAGAACTCTGATTCTTTAGAATCATTAATGCAAGGTTATTTTAGAGATAATATTAATTCTCCTAAATATACCGATAATCATACTAAAAAATTTCTATATCAATTAGGTAAAACATATATAATTAACAATGTTGACAATAATGTTAATAATTATTGTTCTCATGGTCTTCATTTAGGTTCTAAAGATTATGTTAAAAATAATGGTTGGTTAGGTTCTCAAATAGTAGGTTGCATAGTTAATCCACGAGACATTATAGCAGTAGCTGATTCAGCAAGCAAGTTAAGAGTTAGAAAAATGCACATAGCTTGTACTATTTCTCCAGAAGAGTTAGATAACTTTTCTGCAACAATGTTTAATTATGATTACGAAGAATTGTGTAATAGAGATAATGAAGAATATAGCACATTTACTTTTAATGAAAACTTTAATTCTGTAATTGAATATTCTAAAAAATTATCAGAAATAACAGAAGAAATAAGCTTTTTTCAAAAAAAATTAGATGAATTTGCAACAAAAACTAATTTGAGCAAAAGTAAAATTATATCTTTATTAAATAATAATTATAAAACTAATAATTAACAAATTTTTAATATAAATTATAATTATATGACTACTACAGAGATAAAAGAATTATCAGAATCTATTTTGAACATTCAAAGAAGTATAAAAGAAAGTGACATTAGATACCATCAAGCTATTATAGATAGTGTTGATAGTATTATTCAAGAAGAAAAAAATGCCATAAAAGAATTAGTATTTATAAGAGATAATCTTTTAATGTTATTAGGATATGCTGCTGAAGACCTATCCGCTAAACATTTAACAGTTTAATATGAACAATGCACAATTAACCATTAAACTAATTAACGTTTCCGATAAAAATAATAATAAGTATTATGATATGATAAATAATGGAAACGGTACATTCACAGTAAAGTTTGGAAGAGTTGGTGCATCTCCTATGACTAAAAATTATCCTATTAATAGATGGGATACTATTTATAGAGAAAAAATAAATAAAAATTATAAAGATATAACTAGTAATTTTAAAGCTTCCAATTCTGAATTTTTATTTAAAAGCGATGATATTAAAGAATTTTATAATATTTTTTCCAAAAATGTAAATAATGTTGTATCAACTAATTATTTAGTAGATAATGTAAACAAAACTGTTATTGATGAATGCAAAAAATTGATAAAAGATTTATCTTATCATAATATAAATCTTAGTAATGAAGTGTTATTAGAAATATTTAAACTTATTCCTCGAAAAATGAATAATGTTAATAATTTCTTAGTAAAAGATTTAAAAGACATAAATCTTATTGTTGAAAGAGAAACTGATTTATTAGATACTTTATCGAGTAAAATGAATTTACAAATAACTGAAAGTATAGATTTTTGTGATTTTTTCAACATAGAAATGAATATTGTTAATAATGATGAAGTTAATAAATTTTTAAATAGTACTAATAATACTAGTTCTAAAATTTATAAATTATTTTCTTTTAAGCATAAAGTAACAGAAAATAACTTTGATAATTGGGTAAAAGACCAAGAAAACAAGACTACTAAGTTATTAATTCACGGAACTAAAAATGGTAATATATTTAATATTTTTAAAACAGGATTGTTAATAAGACCCTCTACAGCTGTGTCATTTGCTGGAAGTGCTTATGGAGATGGTATTTATCACAGTTTTCACACCAGTAAATCTTTAGGTTATGCTGATTATTCTAATAATAAATTGTTATTAATTCAAGATGTTCACTTAGGAAATTATTATACTTATAAAGGATGGTTTAGAGAAAGTAAAGATTTATCAAGAAATGAATTAAACTATAATAGTTTAAAGAATAAAGGTTATGATAGCTTATATGTAGAAGCAGGAGATGGATTACTCAATTCAGAATATATTGTTTATAACGCACAACAAACAACAACAAAGTACTTAGCATGGTTACAAAGTTAGTGAATTTAGATAAAGCTGTATTAGATAGCTTTATAGACATTTGTTTAAAAAATTATTTGACAGTAAAAGATTCTTTTACAACCTTAGATTTTAAGAATTATTTTAGAGAAAATAATAGATTTATAAATATTAGTCAAGATAATATTAGTCAATTTTTAATGAGAAATCATAAAAATTATGATTTATTTTTTACTGATAATGGGACTTATAGAACTTATTATGTTCAAAAAGAACCTTTATATTTTTCAAAAAGTAAAGGAACTATTAAAATTTCTAGTATGGAAAGTACTCATCTTATGAGAGCAATAGCTAAAGAAGTGAGTAATACAGATAAATCAGATTTATTTTTAATGTTAAAATCAAGAGATTTACCTTTATTTGAATTATTAAAAGAATATATATCCAGAAATGATAGTAAATAGAGAATTAGCAGAAATTCTTGATTCAAGAATGTATGAAAACAGTAAAGGAGTAGTTTTTAAATCTCCTAAAGAAATATTACAACCTTTCTTAGATAAAGTATCGCCTTTTGTAGATAATGATAATTATAGAATAAAATATTCAGTAGGCAGCATTAATAGAAATATAGATGGAACTTCTAATATAGCTTATGATAAATTAATTACAGAATTTGAGCTATCTGTTAATGGTAATGCAGGTGAATATAGTAATATATGTTTAGCTTATGACTTAAACAATAAAGTTCCTATTTATAAAGTAGCATCAGGATATACTATTAGAACTTGCTTAAATATGTGTATAGTTTCTGATTATGATTTATTTGTTACTGACGACCATACTAAAGCTTCACAAAAGTTAGTAAGTTATATAAATGAATTAAGTTTAAAAGAGCAAGCTTACTTATCTTTTAAAAATCATTTGGAAAATCGTAAAATTGATATAAATCAAGTAGAAAAAGTTATAGGAAATTTAATATACAATATAGAAAATAAATATTTGAAAAGTTTTGTTTTAGAGTCTGTAGATGACTTAAAAAACTCAAAATCTAATTATTATATAGAAAATAATGAAACTACTTTATGGAATGTTTATAATTGTATTACTCAACAAATATCTAATCAATTTAATAAAAAATATATTGATTATCCTTCTTTGACTACAGCTTTGTCAAATAAAATAATGCTTAACTAATAGTTATTTTTTTATAACAATAGCACGTTACATAGTTTAATTATTGTGTAACGTGCTTTATAATTTGGAATTTATATGATAATTGGAAAAATTAAAATTTGGAGTAGGTGGAAATGCTAAACTTGATAAAAATATAGCTACTTTTAGCTTACTTAGTGGATATAGTTGCCCTGGAGCAGATAAATGTTATACAAAAGTTATTATTGATAACAATGGTAAAAAGAAAATAGAAGATGGTAAACATCAAGAATTTAGATGTTTTAGTGCTTCACAAGAAGTGTTATATGCAGGAGTCTATAATAATAGAAGTCATAATTATAATATAATATTAAATATAGTTAAAGATAAAAGTAAAACTTATAATGAGAAAGTTGAAACTATACATAATTTGTTAAAAATATCTTTACCACAACTCCATAAATGGGATATACTAAGACTTCATGTAGGAGGTGATATATTTTGTCTGGAATACTTTGACGCTCTTATACAGCTTGCCAAAGACTATTCTAATAAATTATTTTATGCTTATACTAAGTCTGTTCATTTATGGGTTAAAAGATTAAATGAAATTCCTGACAATTTTATTTTAACAGCAAGTTATGGTGGAAAATATGATGATTTAATAGATAAGTATAACTTAAAATCTGTTAAAGTAGTTATGAGTAATGAAGAAGCTGAAATGTGGAATTTAGAAATAGACCACGATGATAGTCATGCTTATGAAGGTAAAGATAATTTTGCACTTTTATTACATGGTTCTCAAAAAAAAGATACTAACGCATCTAAGGCTTTGTCTGCACTTAAAAAAAGTGGTTGGACAGGATATAATCAAAAATCAAAAAACATTATGAATAATAGTATGCTTAATTTAACTCAATATGCTTCTTTAAAATATTATCTAATAGAATTAGGATTGGAATTAAATTTAATTAAAGATATAAAAAAAATAAATAATCCTAATAAATATATAACTTTTCATCAGGGTGAAGTTATATATTCAGATGTAACAATATTAAACGGAATTACTTTTTTATATAATGATTCTGTTTATGATGTATATAGTGTTCTATTGCCAGGAAGTTCTTTGGTTAAATGGATATGTAATTGTGATATTAATATAAAAGATATGTTCACTTATAATGATTTTGTTAATATACCTATTAAAGAAGAAATAGCAGATGAGTCAAAAGTCAATGATTATAATTGGTCTTTAATGAAAAATTATTATTTTATTGGTGGAAGTATGGTGATGTATATTTTTAAAAAATATCTTATTGGAGATAAATTTTATTATGTTCAATATGGCAAATTAGTAGAAATACCTAACAATAATTATGATAGAACTGATTTTGATAATTATTGTAATAAACTAGGAATATTACCTAATCCTATTATACAAAAATTATATACAAACTTTATTAGTTATAATGAAGTTAATGTATTTCCTGACAATATTGAAGGACGTGATATTTTAAATTATCCTGTTTATAAAGTAGATGAATTAGTTACATATAACGATACTGAGCAGTTAACTATTCTTGATATGAACATTAATAGAAAAAAATCAACAGATGAGTTAACTTGGATTTATAGTTTTTATGAATGTAAAGAATGGTATGATGAATCTTTGTTATCAAAATGTCCTTTTAACAAAAGTAGACCCGATTTAATAAGTCCTTACTTTTTGAGTTCTTTTGGTAAGTTTTTAAATAATAAAAAAAATTTTAATAAAATTAATAATGAAGATATTATTAATCAACATTTAATGCAAAATATTATAGCTTACAATCAACAAAGATTATATGGTTTAGACGATAATTTTAAAAATACAGATTTTTTATTAGAAATTGCACACAATGTTATGTCTTTAGTACACTTTAGAGAAGTTAAAAAAATTAAAGATGGAATTTAAAATATTGTTAGATTCAGTATCTCCAATTATAAATTCAAGAATAACAACTATTTATTTAAAAATACCTTTTTATTTATTAACAAATTTATTAACAAATTCCTGTAATTATAATTACAGAATTACTGATACTGTTTATAATCCTTATTCACACACATCAGATAAGTATTGTTATGACAGTGCTTTAGAATTTTTGTCTTTAAATAATAATAATAATTTAAAAAGCTTATTTAATTATTGTGAAATAATAATGACTTCTGTAAATTGGTTTAAAATATTTGACAATATATTTAATAATGTTGATAATAAAAACTATTTATATACTAAGGATTTTTTAGCTTTTATAAGTCATTTAGAAAATCAATATGTTGAAAATACAAATATATATAAAAAAACACACAATCAGTATCACGTTCCTTTTAACAACAATGACTACTTACCTGCAAAATTACAGGATTACATATATAGAGTTTCTAATTTTGATGTACACGAAAATGCCGCTTCTTCTCAAAAAAATTTAAATAATACAATTTTGACAAACACCAAACCTATATTAAACCACATTGCAAAGCATCCTACAGATAAAGAATTATCTTCTGGTATGTTAAATTATCATTGGAATCAGGACATTAAATCTTTTACAAAAGGAAAGTACCATAATGTTTTATATGAAAAATGGATACCTTTGTCTTATTTTTTAAAAAATGATATGTAATTAATATTTATTTATTATAATAAATAACATTAAATTTGCAAATTAATAATAAAAAACCAAACAACATATATGAAAAATTGTGGAACTAATTATGTTTCTGTAAATATAGAAACTATGAGCAATAGTATCTTTGATACTATTCAAAGAAATATTAACAGTAACTTACCCAGAAGTATTTATAGTTTATTAAAAGAAAATTTAAAAAAACAAGTTTTAACTGATACTACTTTAAATTTAGAATCTGATAATTTAGAATTAATTCGTTATAAATTCTTTTCTACATATCAAAGAATCTATAATGATTATGTTAATGATGGTAAAGCTTTAGATGCTTTTTATATTACTTTATACGATTCTATATATAGTTTAGTGTTAGACAAAATTATAGATATAAAAGACTCTTATAGTATTGCTATGTATGGAGACATTATAAGTAGTATTATAAACAAGTTTTCCCCTTCCCAAAATGAATTATTAAATTTATCTGAAATTAGTGATTTATCAGAAGATAACATAGAAACATTGTTAACAGCTTATAAATCTATTAAAAACAACGAAGAAAGTAATGAAGAATTGTCTTTATTAGATGTAACTGATTTAGAAACTTTAAGTGCTCCTTTTGATACTTCTGAAGGATTAAATGATTTTAAAGATACTACACCTAATATTTTAAGAAAACTATTTTCATTTATACCTAAAATAACTGTTAAAGATGGTAATTTTGTATATAGTTATGAGTCAAAAGAAAAATTATTTTCTTTTTACAACTGGAAAGAAATATATTCTACACTTTTATATATATCTAATGAGGTTTATAAGCCAAATATAAAAAATGGTAAATTTATAGATACTGTTTTACCTAAAGATTTATCATACGAAGATATTATTTTAGAAATTTTCGAAGTCATTAAAGATAAAAATCATCCTTATTACAATCATTACTTGAGTTATTTGATAGGATATACTTACAGTGAAAAAGATGGTTATACTAAATTATCTATAAAAAATAATGAAAATAGTTTTGATGAAATTAGTGGATTAATGTTATCATCTATGATGATAGAAGTTAATTTTGATGAAAAAAATGGTAAAAAAATTAAAGTAAATAGCTTAAATTTCGATAAAGCTACTGAATCTATTAATTATAGTAAAAGTATTGTTAATTTATTTTTAACAACTTTTGGAAGACATATAGCTAATTGGATAAATATTGTTCAAAACAATACAGATAACGGAGTTGTTACTGAAGTTTATAATACTAATCAAGAAAATTCTTATACAGTTGTTAAAGACTTATTATTATCAGGATTTATTAATAGTAAATATACTGTATTAACTGAGATATCTTCTAATTATAATGTTGAATTAGCTAATAAACTATTAAATAATATAAATAATAGATTAGATACTATTGCAGCAATATCAGCCGAAAAAGATGGAAAATCTATTTTTGACCTTAAAAAAGAAGAATTAATAAAGCTAACTGATATAATATTAAGAAAAGAATTTAATTTTGTTTTACCTGAAGGTATAAGTAAAGAAACAGTTTATTTTGCTCGTTTTAATAATGATAAAACTTTGTCAAATTCTCTTTTGAAAGATATAATAGAATTTTTAACTTATATAACTTCTTTAGACGAAAGTAATAGTACTATTATATTAGAAGACACTGATTTATTTATTAATAAAAATAACTTTAAAAGTTTTATTAGAAAAACATCTAAAGTTATATTACCAAGAGTTAAGCTAGATTTTATAAGTAAAACTAATAAAAAACTCTATTCTGGTATAAATACTAATCACATATATAAAGTATATAATGAAATTTTAGGATTAAATATTTCTTATTGGACAGAAGAAAAAAAGAATAATTTAATAAAAGTTTTAGAGTCTTTAAAAAATAGTAGTTATACAGACTTATTTAATCTTAATATAATTAATAAATTATTAAGTATAAAGAACAGAGGATTTTTTACGGAAGTTTTAAATCAAATGCAAATTGCTATTTTAGATACTGTTTCAGACAATAGAACTACTAGTAATTTTGATGAAGAATTAAATACTAAAAGGATAAAAGCTTTAATGACTGCTTATCAATATAATCCTTTTGTTGGAACTTCAGAAGAAGAAACTAGTACTGAAACTATTAAGTTTATAATAGTACCATTAATACCTAATTCTGTAAGTAGAATAGTTAGAGTACTAAAAACTATAAAATTTTTAGAAATAAAGGGTAATATTTTTGGAAGTACTAATTCTTTAATATCTTTTAATAAAGGCAAATTTGTAATAAACGATGAAAGTTACAATAGTGATTCTTTATTGCCTTTATACAATGAAAGTTTATCAGAACTTACTCAAGCTGCTCGATTTCAAAAAATGATAAATGATGATGAAAATTTATCTACTTTAAATGATAAAGAAATTCAAAAAGTAATAAATGGTCTAAATTTTGTATTATATCCTTATCTTAATGATATGGATTATATATATGAAGATGTAAGTGAAAATCATCCTTTGTATAAAAGAAATGGTTACACCAGAAAGATAAAAGATTCTATTATTGATTATGTTTTAAATATTAGTACTAAAAATAGTAAACTTAAAGTTCTTTTGCCTATAAGAAAAAGGTCTTTGGAAAATTTTCTTGATACTATAAATCAGAACTATGAATATTTGTCCAACAATGTTATTTTAGATAATAAATCTGATTTTTTAACTACTTCTTACAGAAATAAGTTAATAACGGAAGGAAATGCTTATCCTGTTAATTTTGGAATTAATTTAGAAACTAATAAAGAATTTGATGCTTTTTATATAAACACATTTAATAAAAGTGTAGGAGAAATAGTTAAAGATTATCAAGGTATAATAGATGCAGTAATTAATAATACAGATATACCATTGGATAATTTATATTATTTACCTTTATACAGTAAAGGGAGTAAAGTAATATCTACTTTAGACTCTTTATTTGAAAAAAATATTCCTTTAACTTTAGACCACATTGTTAAAAGCATAAATATAGTTAATAACATTTTACAAGGTAAGTTATTATTAGAAATTTCAGAAAGAAAAACTAAAGGAAATGGTTCAGAAATAGAAATAGAAGAATTATTAAATCTTGAAATAGGGTTTTTTGACAATAAAACTATAGGTGTTTATAATAAACATGAGTTTAATGATGGTTTATTTAAACTGTTAAATTTTGAATATACTTTAAACTCAAGATTAACTTTATCAGATCACTTTAAAATGATTTATGGTGAAGCTTTAAACTTTGCTATTTTTGATAAAAATAATAACTTAAAAATAGAAGAATATATTTATAATCTTTACAAGAGAAATACTTTAGCACGAGCTCCAAATATACCTCATGGGTCTATAACTGATTCAGGAGAATTTACTAATGGTTATATTGAAGATTTAGTTGCCCCAAGTAATGAGTTGCGTAAAAATATTATAGTAGCAGAAGATTTTACTCCAGAAATATTTAAAGAAGTAAAACCTTTATTATTTCCAGATATAACAGAACAAGACTTATTTCCATATAAGCTAAATGAAAAAGCTGTTAAAGATACTTTAAAAGCTTATAAAAAAATACAAAATAATGTAGATAACACTAATTTTTTTGTTTTAAATGGAGAATTAAGTGAAATGTTACAAGATATTTTAGAAAAAAGTATTCAAAAAAATATAAAAAGTATAAGTCCTTATTTAACTTCATCTAAAAGTTATTTAAAAATAGAACATACTGATGGTTATGATATGGTCACTGTTTCTTTCTTTTTAAAAAGAGCATTATCTTATGGTTATTTGTCCGAAGAATTAGTTAATAGACTTTTGACAAAAATTAATAAGTCTATTAATAATGCAAAAAGAGCTTTACTAAATGAAGACCTTGTTTCTGTAGATAAATATCTCGACTATACAATAACTAGTAAAGAAGTATCAGAAATTAAACAAAATTTATTAGAAAACTTAGAAAGTAAATATCAAGATATTATGAATATATCTATGATAAAAGATATGAGTTTATCTGATTTAAGTATATTAGTATTAAAAGATGTTTTTGTTGGATTTGTAGATAACCCTAATTTAAATATTAGAGAACTTATTTTTGATAAAAATGCTTCAAGAGTATTATTGCCTAATACTATAAAAAATTCTAGATTAGATTTAATTAGAAAATCTATGGAACTTCATAGTATAGACAGATTATCTCATTTTTCAGCTATAAAAACTAATGTGTCTTTAATTAAAAGAGCTCCTGTAAGTTTTTGGAATTCAGATATAAACTCTACTTTAGATTCTTTAAAGTGGTTTAATCATGAAGGTTCTGAATTGTATGATAAAATAGTAGCTTTAAATAATGGAGAAACTACAGATAATATATCAGTATTAACTTTGCACTCTAATGGTTTTGGAGAACAGACTCCACAATCTGATAGCGATAAATCTATTATGTCTTCACAGGTTAAAGCAGTTATATTTATAGACCAATTAAATAAAACATATAATCATAGATATATAAATGGAGAATACGTTGTAGCTAAAAACAGCGGCAAAGATTCCTATAATAGATTTCAAGATTTATGGAAAGAACTATATAGATATAAATATTTAAAATTTATAAAAAGTATAACTGATCCTGATACTGAAATTATTGATAATAATAAATTATTAAAATATATAGTTAAAAACTTAAGTCATAGTCAAAATATATCTCAAAATGATTTAAATTCTTTTTTAACTATTAAAGAAATATTTAAAATTAAATTTCCTAATTCTAATAATTTAGTTGATTCTATTAATAATTTATTAAGTACTTCTAATGTTAATAGTGAAGAATATACAGAATTAATTAATTATTTTAATAAAGAACAAATAACGGAAGAAGATTTAAATAAATTTATGCTTCCTTTATTATTTAGTCCTAATTCTTATAAACTTCAATCTATTTTGAATTCTTTAGTCGAAACAAGATTATCGTCTAAAGGGTTTAAAGGTGTGTTAACTCCTGATATACAGTATGAAAAAGATATAAATTGGGGAGACTTTAAAAATAGTATAGTTTTTACAGACCCAGAAAAATGGAATAATACTCAACCTTTAAAAGATATGAGATATGTTAATGGTAAAATAGAGCCTGCGCAAATGGTTGTATCTTGGAATTTTAAATCTTATATTCATAAATATGCTGAAATATTTGAAGAAGATGGATATTATACAAAAAAAGATATATCTAAAGAAGATATAGAAGATGATTATTTAGAAGATGTTTCTTTAAAATCATTTATAAAAAATAATAGAAATTCAAATGATAAAGAAGTTATAGATATTATAAATAATATTCCTAAAAAAGGTAAAAATGTTTCTATAAGAAAACACAAAGAAAACAATAGCTATATTGTTACATATATTAGTAGACAAAAGGAATTAATAAATATAGAAGATTACATAAAAGAAGTTGATGGTAAAAAAATATTAGATACTAAAAATATAGACCCTTTATTATTACGTGGGCTTAGTAATCGTATTCCTGTTCAGTATCAATCTTCTATAACTTATTTTGAAATAGTAGGATTTATAACTGATTTAGAAAGGTCTATTATTATAGCTCCGTCAGACTTTATAGTTAGAATGGGCTCTGACTTTGATATAGACACTCTTTATTCTTTAATTTATAATTTTAATTATGATATAAGAAGTGGTAAAATAAGTATGGTTAAATATCTTAATGACGACAAAGAATTATATACTAATTATATATTTAGACATGTAGGAAATAAATTAACTACACAATATTATAAAAAAATATACGAAATAATTAAAGAACAGAAACTTAAAGAAATAACAACTAAAATTATATCTAATATAGACAGTTTAATAAGTAAGCAAGATGCTGAAGATATACAAGCTATAAATAGTTTTAATACTTTAAAAGATAAAATTATTTTAGCTGAAAATTCTATTAGCACTTCTTCTGTTGATAACACTTTTAAACATTTAATAAAAATATTAACAGAGTTTAGTAATTTTAAAAGTTTTGGTGGATTAGGTACTATAAATTTATATTCCTTTAATAATGTAGATGTTAAAATAAAAAATAATGATGTTGTTAAAAGCATAAATCGTAGATTAAAAAATATAAAGGATAAAAAAGCTAATCCTTTACCAAATGAAGTTTCTACTTTAAATAGTATGTTAGAAGACAAAAAGTTATTAAAAGAGTTCGTTGATTATAAAAGTATATCTAACATGCTTCAAAGCCTTATAACTATATCTAATTATAGTCAAAAAACTATAAGTAATTTAACTAATAAAGTTTTATCCAGCCCTACTTCAAAATTTAATATTGCTAAATCTATCTCTAAAAAATATAATAGCTTGTTAAGCTTTGATGATTTTGTATTAAAAAGTTATTCTTTTAAAAATTCTCCTTTAGCTATAGAAAATGCTATTAAAGATGAGTTTATAACTATTTTAACAGAACCAAGTAATTTAAGACAAATTATGGCTCCATTAGGATATGGACTTTTTTATAAAGGAAGCCAATCTTTAAATAAAGAAGAGTCTGCAAAAATTAAAAAAGAATTATTATCTAAAACAAATAACGAATTAAAAGCTTATGTAGACAGCTTATTAGAAAAATATTCTTTAGCAGTTTTAATGGATATTTTTAGAGATAAAACAGTATTTCCTGATCCTTTAAATTGGTTGTATAATCAAATTTCCTATGACTCTTCAAGAGTAGACTCTGTAATTATTGGGGCTATGGCTTTAAATCAAGTAGGACAATCTTTAATACAAATTATTAATAAGCCTATTTATTATGACTTTAAAAAATCTATTATAAAAGATAATGTAATTACACTATCTGCAATAGATGAAGATAATATAAAAAAAATTATATTTGGTAATAACTATAATGAATCACAATTAGTAAAAGATTTTATTAATAATCATTTTGTATTAAAATTAGAAGAAGGCTCTGTATTTATTTCTTTAGGGGTAGATGGTCAAAAAATACAAGTACTTCCAAGAATAAGTGCTACTCTTTTAAATTTAAATAGTTATATAGGCTTTATGGCACAAGGTATAAAGTCACATTGGATAGTAGCAATAACTAATCAGCCTGCAATAAAAGAATTAAATAATATTTACTTAAACTATATTTCAGACAATACTCCTCGCAAAAAAGCTTTAGAGTTAGCTTTTTATGATACAATACAACAATACTTTTTTAGTTACTTAGAATTAAACAATTTATCTTTAGAAATAAACAAAACACAAGATATATTTGATTATATTAAAAATACTATTATTTCAAGTGTTGAAAATCAAGTAACTTTGTATGATTTATTTAAAGCATTAGCTTTAGGGGAAAGTATAAACAATCCATTAATGTCTAATTATGAAAAGTCTCAATTTTTAAAAGCACAACTTATATCTTTGTATAATTATATAATGGCTGTGGAACAAGGTCAAGAATTAGGAGATTTTTATAGAAAAACTAATGTCGATTCTAAAGGTGTTGGATCTTCTTATATATCAGCCGTTGAGTCTTTAAATGCTTTAGAAAGTATATATGAAGGCAGTCCTTTAGTTAATATTCAAAGTTTATATGGTGATTATTTTTATATAAAATATAATCCTGTTTTAAACAGTAAAACAGAAGTTAATGGCATTGTAATTTATGATAGATTATATGATTTTATTAATGAAATATTAGAAAATAATATATATGCTACAAGTAACACAAGAAGAATTAGATTGTCTTTAATTCACAATGCAGATGAAAGTGTAACCCTTTCTAATGTTTTAATTAATAAAGAAGAATTTATTTTAAGCATCATAGATAATATAGATTTTAACAGCAATTACTTTTCTTTTTACGAAAAATTATATTTTGCTAATATTATACTTAAAAGTCAATATAATAATAAATTTTCAAAATTAGAAGAAATATTAAAAGAAGCCAATAAGTTTAATGAATTTGAATCATATATATCATTTACTAAAAAAGATATAGAATTATTTTCAAACCCAGATAATTTTAGTAAAATAACTGATTTTAGATTAGTTCAGTTTTTAACAGAAGAATTTGTTAAAAAAACATTATTACTAAAAAATATGGAAAACAATATAAAATTTGATAATGTTCTTATTGTTCCTAATAACTATAAATATTATGCATTAAAATACGGTTCTGATTTAGTTAAAAGAAGCTATAAAGATTTCTTTCCTTATAGCACTAACTTATATAAAGATTTAATAAAAAGATTAAATTTTGTTAATAATGATAATTTATATATGGATGAAAATAGAATTAAAATATTTGATAGACATATTTCTTCATATTTAATAGGTCTATTTTCTAGATATTCTTTAGAAAGTAAAAAAGAACTTCTTGATAAACTTATAGCTTCTTATCAAGAGTTAAAAACTTTAACTTTAAATTCTGATTATAGTTTATTTTTAAAATTTTTAATACCAAGTGTTCAAGACAATATAACATACTTAATATTTAACAATAGTGATAGAATTAATTCTGACATAAAATTATATAATATTTATGAAAAAATGTTCTATGACACTGAGCCAAAAATAGTAGAATTTGCAGAATTATTGTTAAACTATTGGATGGTATTTAACGGTGCATATACCTCATATAAAAGTATAGGATCTGTTGTTCCTAATAATATTTATATGCAAAATCGTATAGTTTCTTTGTTGAGAAATATTGATTGGAATAATGTTATAAATAATAATGTTATTTTAAAAAATGATATTTCTTATATAATACAGTTGATACAACATTATCCTACTGAGTTTTTGACTAATAAAAATGTTATAAGAATATCGAAAAATATAGATAATATACTTACTACTTATAATATGCTAGTAGATAATGTCTTAGAACCTTATGTTTTTATATTTAAACCTTCATATAAAGAACAGGATTCTGCAGGAAATCCTTTAGAAAGAGAAATTTTTCCTGTAATAAAAGCTATTACAAATAGAGATTCTAATAAAAATAATAGATATATATTTATAAATTTAGAATATCTAATGTATAAATTATTTTCATTGAGCGAATATGATTCTCAAAGTGAGAATAAAGCTAAAGAAATGTTTTTACATTTTTTAATTACTAATAAAAAAACATTAAATGAAACTTTAGGCATTAATTTACAATATTTAATAGAAAAAATTAAAGATGCTGAAACTTCACTAAAAAAAGTTTATATAAGAATTAATAATTTAGGAACTAATGTTATAGGTCACAAAATATTTGAATTTTCTAAAAATGAATCAGATGTAGGATTAAGTTTAGTTAATAAAGAGAACTCTTTGTTTAACTTTTTATTTAAAAAACTTATTGAGAATAAATCTAATTTAGATATATTTAAAGCTAATATTAAATCTGGTTTAATATCAAGTAGCAATTTTACTAGAAATGAAGATTCTGATAAACAAATGGTAATAACTACTACTGATAGTTTATCATTTTTTAAAAAACGAAGTCCTATTACTTTTGGTAAAAATTCTTTTGATACTATAGATAAAATATTTTTACATACTATATTAACTAATCATAGAGGCATAACTTCAAATAGTAACTTATATAAAATATCTGAATTATTAACTTTAAACACATCAGAAGCAGATAAAGTAACTACTTGGCAAGAAATAATAAATAAGTTATTAATTGTTATTAGTCCTGTAAGTGTTGATGAAACTATTATTAGTAATAATAATTCTTTTTCAGAAGAAAATGTTTTACAACTGGTTAAAGATATATTACAAAAAGGACCTGTTACTAAAAAATTAATTAGTAATAATTATTTTACTGAAAATGAAATTAATTCTTTAATTAATAATATTGTATATAACTATTCAATTTATTTTGATTCTATTTTAAATAGAGATACAGGTTTAGTAAATCATTTAACTCATCCTAAATACGATGAATTAGAATTTGTAATGGAATACGATTTTTTAGATAGTAAAAAAAGAAGTTTAGTAGGTTATAAAAATCCTGGAGATAAAAATTATTATGGTATATTATTGACTAATTTTAAAGATTCTTTAAAAACTAAAACAGCTTTTGTATTACCTAAAAATACATTTTTACAAGCTATTAATTCTGATTTTTTTACTGTTAAATCAGGACCAGAAAAACTAAAAAAAGGAGATGTTGTTAATATACAAACTTCCAGAGAAGTTACTAGTAAAAATGACTTTATAGTTAAAAAAGATTTAACTGATAGTAATTCTTTATATGTAACATTAGATAGTTTTGAAGAAGATGGAATAGAATCTATAGAATTTCCATTAACAGAAGATATTAAAAATATTTATGAAAGATTAAAAAATTCTTCCGACTTAATGGAGCAAATGGAGCTAAGTGAAACAATTAAAAATTATATAAATTCTGTATTATTAGGAGATAAAAATGTCTTGCAAACTATTGAAACAGACGATAATAACATAGAAATACACATAGATACTATATCTCCAGATTTTATAGCTATTAAAAATTCTTTTGCTTCTAATGATTTAAAAGTTTCAATATATAGACTAAATAGTATAGAAACTATTAAAAAAGATAATCCTATAATTTATAACTATTTAATTGAACAATATAACAGAATAAATAGAACATTGGGTCAAAAACCTTTAGACCCTAATGTACCAGCACAAAAATATATTTTAGATAATATTTTAAATGAATTATTAAAAGTAAAAAATAGTAATGAGTTAATTATATTTAGTACTATAATTTCTCCAAATAATTATGATATTTCTAAAACTTATACAGTACAAAATACTAATGATTTTTCTTTAACTTCTTCTAACACTAAATTTGCTTTGTTAGCAGCCATAGAAAAAAATATACCTATATTTGTTTATAATAATGTAGAAAACGGTATATATGATATAGGTTGGTATAAATGGGAAAGTACTGTATCTGATTTTGTTAAATCTGAAGTTCCTGTTTTCTTAAAAAATGTAGCTATATCTGTTGTTAACGAAAACAATTATTTAAACAATAAAGTATTATCAGATTTAATTGATTTTAATACATCTTCTTCTAAAGAAGATTATGTAAAAGGTATAAATATTAAAACAGACAAAGAATCGTTTAACTCTCTGGCTAATAGATTAACTAATCCTAATTATTATGCTGATAAATCATTGTTTGATGTAGAAACTGAATATAAAGATAAGCAATCTAAAAAAACTCATCCCGAGCTTAATGCAAAAGAAGCATTAAAATATGATATGAACTTAATGTATAATTTACAAGTTAAAAAATTTAGACAAAATCCAGAATTAATAGATGAAATAAATGAACAAGGAGGATTAAAGTTTATACAAAACAGTTCACATTGGACACATTATACAGATACAGCAAAAACTATGTTGGACACTGATAAAAATTCAATTAGAAATAGAAATGATAGATGGGTTGGTCAAGGATTAGACAGTAATTTTATTAAAGTTTTAGCGCAATCTTATACTAAAGTAGCTAAAGAATTAAATAAATTTGTAGAAAGTCCTGTTGATATTAATTCTTCTAAAAAAGATATATTAGTTACAGAAGAAGATTATACTAAAAATACTCCAGACGATAAGTCCAAAGGATTTTTCTTTACTGAAAATTTACAAGCTTATTTAGCTGCAAGAAATAGATTAAACGAAGTAGAAGATATTCCTAAAGGATTTCCTATTACATTAAATGTAAAAACTGACAATAATCAAGCAGGTATAAGATATAAATCTAAAGATAAAAGAAACTTAAATGCTTTTGCTATAATAAGTAAAAAATACCAACAATCTGATGCTAATTCTTTTGTAGCTAAAGAAGGTCAATTTGCAGATACAGAAGAGGATTTTGAATTATTTAAAAAGTATAATACTGAATCTATACAAGAAGCTTTAAGGTATAAAAAACCTTTAGTTATACTTAAAAAAGGTATAGCTACAGGAAAATCGGCTTTACCTTTAAGATTTGCTCAATGGTTAAATGAAGAATTAAAAAGTAAATTAGGTATTCAAGGAATTATAAAAGAAAATACTTCAAGAGATTATGAAGGATTTGGTATATTTAATTTATTTAAAGTAGAAGCAAAAACATTTAAAAATGAAGAATATTTAATAGCTAAATCAGAAGCAGATAAAAGACCCAATAATACTTTAATTCCTCAAAATTTTCAAGGAAAAAAAGATATTAAAGTTAGCGATTTGGTTAAAAAGAATTTAGGTGCAGATGCTTTTTCTATAGACATGATATATTACGGATTTCGTACAAGAACTACAAGACAAAAAGAAGAGTTAGATAAATACAATATAAAAGTTGGAAGTTATACTTATATGTTTGGTAAATCTTCTGATGGAACTGTTAAAAGAATACTTGTAAAAATAACTAAAATAACTAAAGGAATAGATGAAACTTCATGGTTTAAAGAAGGTTGGGATAGTGGAGAAATAAAAAAAGTTAGAAACTTTAAAGAACCTTATGCTGTAGAATTTGAAAAAGTTGAAGAATTTTTAGCTTCTCCTATAGTTAAAAAAGAATCTGATATAATTTTTGATGTTAATGATTTAATAAATCCTCAATATAATAATAAGCCAGAATTTAATAAATTGCCTATTAGAGGAATAAATCCTACATTTACTTATGCAGGTATTGGAAGCAGAGAAACTCCTGCAAAAATATTAGCTTTAATGACTCAAGTAGCTAAAGAATTAGAAAGTTATTTAACTCTTAATACAGGTAAAAAGAGTGATACTAAAGAAGAAGGTGCTGATAAAGCTTTTTCAGATGGTACAAAAAGAAAAAATTTATTTTCTCCAAGTAAAGCTAGTGATTTAACAAGAAAAATAGCAGCTGAAATACATCCAGATTTAGAAAGAATGGCACAGTCTATATATAATAAATGGGTAAGTACTGTTGGAAAAGATAAAGCTAATATTTATAAACAAGGTGCTATAGATTTACAAGCAAGAAATACTTATCAGATATTTGGTGAAAATTTAGATACTCCTGTTGATTTTGTATTATTTTGGGCTAAGGAAACTAAAAATCCTTTAAGACCAGAAGGGGGTACAGGTCAAGCTGTTGAAATGGCAAGAAGAAAAGGTATCCCTACTATTAATATGGCTGATTCCAATTGGAGAGAACAATTAGATGATATATTATCACAAATTAAAAAAGGTAAGCTTACCCCTTCTGCAATAAATATTAATGAAAAATATCAAAAAAGTGATAAATCTCCTGTAGAAGAACTTTTAACTTCTTTGAGAAATACTAATAAATTTATTATTTTAGATAAACTTATAGACGAACGTTTAATTAAACAGTTATTATCAGATAGTTATTTATCAAGTAAAATGTATGTTTTAGAAGATAATGGTGATACAGTAAAAATTAGTAAAACTAAACCTACTCCTGCTTTAAATTTAACTATTTCTTTTGGTAAATCATATAATACTATAGTAGAGATATTAAATGGTAAAACAGAACTTCCTCCTGATTCGGATAAAGAAAAAGAAGCTATATTTATAATTAAAAATTTATTATTAAGTAATAATGAATCTTTGTTAAAAACAATAGATAGTCAAAAAGATGGTTTAGCATTTTTAGAAAATTCTACTATTAATACTTCTGTATCTAATGAACATAAAAAATATTTTAACATTATTAAATCTTATTTAAAATCTGTTTATGCCGAATTAAAAAATATAGATTATATAATACATAGTATTGATTATATTCCATATAAGTTTAAAGACAATTCTAGTTTTAAAGATGCTACATATATAATGTATGATAAAGAATCTTTAACCACAGGACTTATTTTGAAGTACAGAGATGTATTAAAAATGATTAAAACAATAGAAAATCCTTTAGACAGTTTTACTAATAGTACAGATAAATTAGAAAATTCTGTAGATATTTATATAAAAGATTTATCTATTTTAGAAAACTTAGACAGTGATATTAATTATCATGTGACAGGAGTTAATTATAAGAAAGTTACTAATATTAAGAAGCTTATTAAATCTATTAATAATAAAAAAAATATAACTGTAGAAAATTCAGTAAAAAGTTCTATTTTAAAAAGGTATATATCTATTAAAACAAAAATATCTTTAAAGTCTTTAAGTAAAAGAGATATTAATAATATTAGAATATTAGAACTTCAGCCTGTTAATAAAGGGATAGTTACAGTAAAAAGAGAAAGTGAAATATCAAGTACTTTGTATGAGGATTTTATTACAGCTTTAAATTCTACTTTACAAGAAAGTCAGGATATTAGTCAAGAAGATTTAGACAAACTTAAGACAGATTATACTAATTTGTCAGAGGAAGATAAAATTAAATTTAATAATTCAAATATAAACGACACTATTAAATCTTTAATGACATGTTAGCTGCTAAATGCGTAAATTTTAATATACCATTTAATAAGCAATTGCTTTATCTATATGGTAAAAATACTGCTACTGAACTATCTTCTTTTATAAATAGTAAAGAATTTATAAATTGGTATGGTTCTAATAGTTATCCAATGATAATAAATCACGCTGTTTTTAACAGTAAAGGAGAAAAATTAGATTTAAGAAGTAAAATTATATATACTAAAACTATTTATGAAAATAGACTTAATAATATAATTAATGATAATTATGATAGTTTTGATTTAGATTTAAAAAAGTATTTAAATCCAGAATTTAGTAACTATTCATCTTTAAAAAAAGGTATCATAAATGGTAAATATATTAATAAAAAAATAGGAGCTTTTAATAAGCTTTTTAATTCTAATGTAAAAAAATTAGACTTAAGTTTAGTTAATACTTCAATGGATAGTCAAACCATTGTTAATATTTTACTAAGTGATTATTTAGATAAAATAAAAAATAAGTATAATAAAACTTTAACAGAAAAAAATATATTAAATAATGTTGAAGATATTAACAAGTTCTTTGGTTTAAAGGATATAAAATTTGAGATTTCAGGAAACATATTAGAAAATGATAGCTATTTTGAAATTTTACAAAAAATAAAATCTTTTATACCTGAAAGTTATGTTAACTATTTAAAAAACAATACAAATATTGATAATGTTTATTATGTAAATAATATTGATAAATCTGTAATAAAAGTTAATAATGATTTATATATTAATAAAAATATAGCTAATTTTGAAAATCTTTCCTTTATTAAAGATTTTTTGAAAATTTTAGTACTTGATAATTTTAATATTTCTGATGAAAGCTTAGCTGCTATTAACACTTATTTACCTCAATTTGATAAAACTAAATTTAAGGCTTACTTAACTAATAAGGATTTATTAAAAAGCGGTATATTTGAGAATGACGAGTTTGTACAAAGTTTAAGAGACAATTCATTATATGATATTATAGACCCTGATAACTACATTAATGAGTTACTAATTACAGATAAAACATTTCCTGATAAAGAAATTTATATTGATTTTCAAATAATTCAAAACAAAAAAGAACAATGTCTCCTTTAAATACCAAACTTAATTCTAAGAACTACTTTAGAATTAACACAGTTTACATAAGTATAGCTAAAACCATATATGAAGCATCTTCTTTAATTAAAGATGATAAGATTATAGCAGAAATTAAATTAACTAATAGAGGAATCAATTAAGATTTTCTTGAAAATATAAAAATTTGGTAATGGAAAACAATATAATAACAGCAACTATTTGGCATCCAAAATTAAAAAAATATCAACTTGCTCACTATCAAAACGGTAAATTTACTTTTTACACGGGATATATGTATCAAGTAAGATTAAATGATGCTAAATTTAAGTCTCAAGAAGATAAAAAACATTTTTATAGTCAAATCTAGAATTAACTTATCTTAAATATTTATGTCAGAACGTATTATAAATGAAAAAGATTATTATAGTTTTGTAGAACAGGCAGAAAATCTTGTTATAAATAATCCTTCTTTAAGATTAGGTCAATGTTTATTTAATATATTTTTTGAAAACTATCCTGATATTATTAATAAAATAAAAAACACTGATAAAGATCCTTTTTATAACAATAACAATATAGTAAAATTTTTAAATTATATAAAAAAACATGTCAATTATTATTAAAAATAACATAGAAGTACAAGACATAAGATTAGGAAGAATAGAAGAATTTGACCAAAGAAGTTTAAACTTTCCTATAACTACCGTTTTAAAAACAGGTGTTAAAAGAAATCGCATATGGAGATGTACTGAAAATTATGACCAAGGAAATATTGGTGCTTGTGTAGCTTTTTCTATAGCTCACGAATTAGCAGCTACTCCAGTTGAAGTATTAGGTCTGAAAAATAACTATATAATAGAACAAATATATTGGGAAGCTCAAAAAATAGACCCTTGGGCAGGAGGAGCATATCCATCTGCTAGTCCTAAATATGAAGGTACGTCAGTCTTAGCTGGTGTTAAAATTGCACAAAAGTTAGGATATTTTGAACAATATAGGTGGGCTTTTGGTTTAAATGATGTACTATTAGGTTTATCAAGTAGTGGACCCTGTGTCTTAGGTATTAAATGGTATTCTAATATGAGCATTCCTGATAGTAAAAACTTTATAACTCCTACAGGTCAACTACAAGGTGGACATGCTATTTTAGCAAGAGGCGTTGATTGGAATAATAAACATGTTATTTTACATAACTCTTGGGGAAAGAATTGGGGAGATAAAGGTAATTGCTATATTAAGTTTGAAGATTTAGAATTATTACTAAAAGATAATGGTGAAGCAGTATTCTTTAGTCAAAGAAAAAATCCTTATATTTTAAAACCTAAAAAATAGTATATCTAAAAAATATATTTTAACAAAAAATCACCTGTTACTAAATAGTTTATTAAGTTTCAGGTGATTTTTTAATATAATTATAATGAATTATATAGTAACTAAAAACAAAGAATATTTTCAAAAAATTGGAGAATATTTATATTGTAAATTAGAAGATATAGTTTTACCAGATAAAATATCTTTTGATACAGAAACTACTGGATAAATAAAATATAAATATAAACCTAATTTTAATTATTTATTATACTTTTAAGCTGTATATTTGTGAATAAATATCACAATTATGCAAGTAGACATAGAAGATAAAAAGAACTTTAAACTAAAAGGAATATATGGAATAGTAAATATTTTAAATAATAAAATATATATAGGTTCTACTTTAAATTCTTTTTATGATAGGTTCAAAAAGCATAAAAACTTATTATTAAAAAATAAACATCCCAATAAATATTTACAAAATAGTGTAAATAAACATGGAATAAATAATTTTAAGTTTTTTATAATAGAAATAGAAGATAATATTGAAATTATACGGTTCAGAGAATCTTTTTACATAGATAATAAAAACAGTGTGAAAAAAGGTTATAATATATCTAATCAAACAACTTGTCCTCCTTCAAACAAAGAAATAAGACTTAAAATAAGTGAAACTTTAAAACACAAGCATAAAAATGATTGTGTTTTTAGGCAGGAATTTTTAAAGTTAGCAGAAAAAAGAAAAGGAAAACCTTCTTGGAACAAAGGTTTAATTTGTTCAAATATCTCCAATGCAAGAAAAAAAATGTTTGATGATATAGAAGTATATGATAATAATATGAAATATTTTGGAACATTTTCAAATCCTGTAGAAATAGAAAAATATAGTAAATCTAAAAAAAATGATTTACCTATACCTATTCTTGTAGAACATTTACTTTTTAATCATAAAGATAAAAGTAAAAAAAGGATTAAAAAATATTTCGTAAATAATATTATTTATTCTCAAAATATACACAGAGCCATAAGAAACAATACTACTTACAAAGGTTTATTTTTTAAAAAAGTCCCTTATAATAGTAATGTTATAAGAAAAGAGGATGAATTGCTGGAAAAGCTGGAATGCCAATCAGCAGCCAAGCTATAAATACATTTATAGAAGGTTCAACGACTACCTGAGCAATAAAGTTTGCTTAATAACAGGAAGTAGCTTATCGTAATGTTTAAGTGAAAAAGCGTCCTCCATCCTTATAGGATGATGATATAGTCTGGTCTTATATTAATAAAAAGTATAAGTTAACACAACGTAGATTCTAAGAAACATGATATATTTTGTGCGCAAATAGGTACAGGTAAAGATAATTTTTTGATTAAATTGTATGATGATGATTATGTTATAAAAGATTTAATAGAATTAATAAAAAACAAAACTTTAGTTATTCATAATGCTTTATTTGATTTAGAGTTTTTATATAAACATAATTTTTATCCTACAGATATTAAAGATACAATGCTAGCTTCTAAAATTATTTACAACGGTGATTATTTTAATATGCAGCATGATTTTAAATCCTGTATGAAAAGAGAATTAAACATAGAATATGATAAAACAGAACAAAAAAATATATCTACTGTTAAGCTATCTCAAAGTTCTACTATTTCTTACAGTTTCAATGATGTAGACAAATTGCTTGAGTTACATGATAAATTGGAAAATAGTATAATAAAAAATAATCAAACGGCAACTTATAATTTACATTGTAAATTTATCAGAGCTTTAGCTTATATAGAAAGATGTGGATTACCTATTTCAGTTAAAAAATGGAAAAATAAAATAAAAGAAGACTTACGTTTATCTTTAAAATATGAAAAAGATATAATTAAATATATATATAAAAATATACCTGAGTTTAGACAAAATCAATTAGATTTATTTGATAATAAAGAAACAGTTAAAGTTTTATTAACTTCTCCATTACAAATGCTAAAGGTTTTTAACAAGCTTAATATTAATACTAAAGATAAAGATAATAAAGACAGTATAAATGAAGCTGTTATTTCTAAAACTAAACACGAGTTTGTTGATTTGTGGTTAAAGTTTCAAGAAAGTAAACACAGAGTAACTACCTTTGGTGAAAATATATTATCTCAAGTAGAAAATGATAGATTATATACTAACTTTAATCCTATGGTAGATACTGCTCGATTATCAACAAGAAAAGGATATATAAATTTTTTAAACTTTCCTGGAGATTTAAACACAAGAAATTGTTTTGAAGTAAGAGAAGGTAATAAATTAATAGTTTGTGACTTTTCAGGTCAAGAAACAATTTTAGCAGCTGATTTAAGTAATGATGAAGCTATGGTAGATTCTGTAGTTCATGGTAAAGATTTACATTGTGCTTTTGCTCGTGTTTTATATCCTGAAATAAAAGATTTAGATGACGAAGATATTATGAAAAATCATAAGGATAAAAGAAATGCTGCTAAAGTTCCAAGGTTTGCGTTAAACTAATTTGACCGTTTATATAGTAATATATAAAATGAATTCTGTGAATTGTCTGAGAAGCCCTAAAAAGGGTAATCAGCAGCCAAGCTTTGTAGAAATACATTGAAGGTTCAACGATCAACACGTACTAACTAAACAGATAATGCTGTAGTTTATGAGGTGACAAGAGCGCAGAACACCCTACTCTTTACAAGAGGGGTGATGATATGATCTGAGCTACGCATATATATAAAAGCGTAGAAGTTAGGATAAAGAGCCTAACGATAACAAAACTGTCAATATGGAGGATCGGCATTTACAATACATGAAAGTAAAGGAATACCTTTAGATGAAGCTTATGAAATAGAGAAAGCCTTTAAAGAGCTACATAGTGGGTTTTATTCTTGGGGTGAAGTTGAATATCAAAAAGCAATTAAAACAGGCTATATAGTCTCCTCTGACGGTTGGAGATTAAAATTACCTAAATATGATTACTTTAAAAGTTTATTATCTCAAATATCTAATATAAGCAAAAATGAATGGCTATTATATAGAGATGGAAAATCTGAATTTACAGCAGAATTAAAAGCTAAAGAAAATAAGCTGCCTTATAAAATAACTGATATTCAAGCATATAATTTTTATAAAAGTAGAAGAAAAGATGTATCTAACTTTTATAAAATGAAATCAGAATATCAGAGATTGTGTTTGAATAATCCTGAAATGTACGGGTGCGTAATAAGCAATTATTACAGTAGAATTGGGTGAATTGCTGGAATGCCTCTAAAATAAAATTAGGTTAATCAGCAGCGAAGGTTTGTAAAAGTAATATTTAAATTGTATCTTTACAAAAAATAAGTAACAAACAACGTTCAGAGACTAGGAAGTGAGAATACTTATCAATAATCTTCCCACGAGTGCCCAATACCTTAATTATGACAAGAAAAGAATTATTATTATTTACAAAAGAGGTTCAATTAGATTACTTTGAAAAAAGAATGACTTTAGATGAATTAGTTGAAAAATATAAAAGAAAAAAAGCAACTATACAGTATCATCTTATGAAAGCTGGTATTACCAGAGCAGGTTATTTAAAAAAAAGATACACTAAAGAATATCTTGAAAATGCATTAACTACAACAACTTATAAAACATTAGCAAAAAAATTAAATTGTACTTTAGGGGAGTTTAGACGTTTAGTACATTTTCATAATATAAAAAGAAATACTGCTCAGTTTTATAAAAAAAATATAGTTAAAGAAGAATTTTATTCTTCTAAAAAGTTTGAAAAAGAGTTTTACTACTTTGTTGGATTATTTGTTACAGATGGTTGTTTTTCAGGAAAAAACTCTATGAAAATATCAATAAAAAACAAAGGGGCTAAAGAGTTATTAACAAGTTTGTCTAGTATTATAGGTAATAATAATGTAAAAATTTATAATTCTGAATTTTATACATTAACACTAACTGATAGAAACTTAAAAGAAAAGTTACTTTCTTTAGGTATTCCTGAAAAAGAAAAAACATATTTATTACGAGATATTTATATTCCTAATTCTGACTGTCTTTATTCTTTTTTGGCAGGAGCACTAGATGGTGATGGTCACATAGACTATCAATTATCTTATTTAGGTTATAGAACTAGTATAGGATATGCTTTATGTAATTATAATATTGAATTTTTAAAAAATCTTAAACTTAAAATAAAAGATATATTAAACTTTAATTGTATAATACATTTTTCATTAAAAGGAGGACTACCAGTTTTAGTAATAGGAGCAAGAAATAACTCAAAAAAATTTTTTAATAACTTGTATGCAATTTCACCAATCTTTTTGAAATGTAAATATGAAATATATCAAAGTGTCATAAATAAGGTAATGATATAGTCCAATCTTATAAGATAGTAAATTATAAGAATTAAGAGATAAAGAACTCTTAAGATAATAAAAATGGTACAAACAAGAGGAGCACATCAATTAAAACTAGCCGCTTATTTATTATTTACTTGGATATTAGAAAATAACTATGTTGGTGAAGTTCTGATATGCAATCTTATACACGATAAACTAAAAAACTTGTTGTGTTTAAATCATGTTAATTGCTGGAATCCCCTAAAGACAACTAAACTACAACATAATTAGAAATAATAGGTGTGAATGTTTTAAAAATTAGTTGTATATTTGTTTATACAAACAAACATATAATATATAAAAAAAACAAATAATGGGCAATCAGCAGCTATATATTTTAAATGAAGATACAAAACAATTATTACTAACAGCTAAATTAGGAGATGGTCATTTAACTATTCCTAAAAATAGTAACAGTAATTCTTGTTATTATACAAATTGTATTTATAAAGAATATTTAGAGCATAAAAAAAGTATTCTGAGAGATTTAAGTTTTGATATTACTTATGTAGAAAAAAATGGTTATGCAGGAAAACCTATTTTCTGTTTATCATCTAAGAAGCATGTAGAAATAACTAAAATAAAAAATATGTCCTTAGAAGATACTTTAAGCAGTTTGAATGATTACGGAATAGCACTATGGTTTTATGATGATGGAAGTTTGCATAAAGATAAACTTTTTTACAATCTTAACACACATAGCTTTTCAAAAGAAATTCAAGAAAACCTTTTTATACCATTTTTTAATAAATATAATATTTTTCCAAAAGTTACAAAAGAAATAAAGAAAAATGGAAATATATATTATTATTTAAGAATAAGTAAGTTTGAAGGCGCTTATGAAATATCTGAAATATTAAATAAATATAAAATAAATTGTTATTCATATAAAGTATGGAGTTCAGAGACTAGCCAGAAATGGCGTAAATTGCAAGTGCAGTTGAAAAGCATGACGATAGATATTAGTAATTCTAAAAAAGGTAAACTTTTAGAATTAGATTCTGTCGAAGATATAGTCCGATCTTTAGAGAAATTTAAAGCGAGTAGATGGTACAAAACTCGGGCACGTAATAACGAAACGTGTTAAACAAAAAAATGGAGTTGGTTTTAGAATGTCCAGAACATTTAGCAGAAATTGTTAGACAAGCGACTGAAACAATTATGGTAGAAGCTGGAAATTATTATTTAACAAACATGAAAATAAAAGCCTCGGCTCATATAGGTAACTCTTGGGGAGAAGCAAAATAATTTCAACTAAAATGACTAGATATAAATTGGAAAAACAAAATAGCTTAGAAGGAGAAAGAGATATGAGTGTTTTACTTAAAGACTATGATAATATTGGTCTTGAAAAAGTTAATAATGAAACCTATACTCAAAGAGTGATAAAAGTTGACAAACTAAACTTTACCAATTATACAGGAGAACATTTTCCTGTACATTCTTATATGACTAATAAGTTTAATATATTTCCATCTAAGCTAGATATTACTTCAGTTAAAGCCAATAAAGATATAAATTTAGTTAATTTCTTTTTAGAAGAAGGCTTTAGTATAATTTTTAAAAAAATAGAAACTCGTACTACTAAAATTGACATTACTAACAATAAATTTTATATAAATTCTTATGATAATTATTATGAGCATCCTATAAGAAGTATAGTTTTTGTTAATGAAGATATGAGAATATTAGTAGATTTATATTGTGAAGAAATTAGTAGTAAAGATAAAGAAGAAATACAAGACAATGTATTAGATAATCCTGTTGTTACTTACAATATAGAAGTATATTATGATGAAAATATAGGAATACATAACTTTTTAGAAAAACTAAAAACTGTTATTACTGATAGTTGTGTAAAAAAATTAGTAGATAATAATAATTATATTTATATTATTACTAATGATTTAAGACTAGATAAATGTGAAATTAAAGATATGAAACTAAATTCTGAAAATTTACCGTTATACTATAATGATGATTTTATTGAAGTTAGTGATTATCTTTTATCAACTCTTAATGAAAACAGTAAAGCAGGTATAATGTTTTTACATGGTGAGCCAGGAACTGGTAAAACAAGTTATATTAGATATTTAGTTACTCAGTATAAATATAAATCTATATATGTAACTCCTGATAAATTAAATCTATTAGGGGACAGTGCTTTCTTACAGCTATTAATTAATTATAAAAATTCTCTTTTAATATTAGAAGATTGTGGAAATATTATTAAAAAAGGAAATCATTCTACAATAGTTAATAATTTATTAAACTATAGTGATGGCATTTTAGGAGATATAATTAATGTTAAAATTATTATAACTTTTAATGAAGACATTAATGATATTAGTGATGCTTTTTTGCGAAACGGTAGATGTTTGTTAAAATATAAATTTAATAAATTGTCTGCTAATAAAGTTAATAAGTTAAATCCTAATTATAATGAAGAAATGACTTTAGGAGAAATATTTAAACCTAAACAAGATTATATTAACAATACTCAAAAAAATAAAATAGGATTCTAATGGACATTATAAAAGAAATAAAAGAATATATAGTATATAACGATTCGAGAACTACATTAAAGTTTAAAAATGTACAAGAAAAAGAAAGATATTTAAGAAAAACTGACCTATTTTTTGAAAAACTAACTTTAGAAGATTTAAACTCTGTTATTGACTTAGTGGATTTTGATCAAAAAAGCGGTAAATTTTTCTCTTCTTTATATTCTTCTAAAATTAGTAAATTATATCTAGATATAGATGTTACTAAAATATCTTTAAAAGAGACTTATGCTATAATGAATGAAAGAATAGAACATTTGAAAAACAACAGCAGAGCTTCTCAACTTATATATAAAATAATAGGTCAAGGAATCTGTACACTATTAAAGTTATTTAAAGACGAAGAAATAATAGAATTTGTTAAAACTGAAAATGAACACTTTAAGTTTATAGCTAATTATATTGTTACAATTTATAATGAATATTATGCTTCTGGTAATAAGATTACTTATGGTTTAAGTGAATACACTATAAAAAATGTTTTGTTATTTATACAAGAAAAATCCGAATCTCTAAATAAACCAATTTAAATATATTAAAACACGGTAAGTTATTTTATTTGCCGTGTTTTTTTATTTAATTTTGCAAATGATTATTAACAAAATTCGCTATTAAAAAAAAATTTCACAAGCGTGAGTAATTGTATTATAGACCCTATTTTAGAAAAAAAATACGGAAAAGAGGTTATAAGTTATATATATGACTACAATGGAAAAGAAGACATAGATTTATTTTTTTCTCAAAACAAAAAATATAATGTTAACAAAAATGTATTTGATGTTTATAGTCCTATTTTATTTACACCTAATTACTATAAAGATAATGGACATTGGTTTATGTATTATAAATTATTGAACAATATACCATTAACTTTATTTGAAAGAAATATATATAATACTTCTTTTGATAATAATATTGAAGAGGTAAAAAAAGATATAGATAAAAAAAGATTGAGTTTAAAAACATTAATAGACCCTTTGTTTGAAGAAGAAATTATGTTATTAGAAACTTTTAATCAAGCTAAAGAACTAATACCTTATAAAGAACATTTTTTCAAAAAGCTAAATGATGAGTCTGATTTAGTACAATATGTGTCTCAAATATATACAAAAGAATTTAAAGATTTTTTTGGAGACTGGCAAAATGAATCAAGTGAAAAAAGTGTAATGATTAATGACGACAATAGTCCTCAATTAGCTTTTCATATTAATACAACTAATGATGAAGAATTTTTAAGTATTAGAAACTTTTTACATAAAAATAGCGTGTCTGATATTATAGCTAATAAAAAGAAATATGAAGATAGATTTTACAGAGTATTAGTGAAAGATTATTATTATAATTTTAATTATAGTTTTACAGAATTAACTAAAAAGCTTTTAGAAGCTTTTCCTACTAATAAAGAAAAATATGAGTTTTTAATGTCTAGAATTTCACCATCAGATTTATTAATTTATAATATTTCTTCATCTTACTATAAGTCAGCTATTAAGAGAATTGTGGATAATTTTGATAATAATATTCTTTTAGAAGAGACTGTAGAAGATTTAAAGCAAAACTTAGACGATGCAAACTCTTCTTTGAAACTATTTTTTTCTAATGATTTACTTTATATAAATGAATTGTATAAAGAGTTGTTGGGAATCGAAAATGTATATTATATATATCCTGCTTTTTTAAATATAAGAAAACCTTTTACTAATGTTGACAGAGAAATACATAATAAATATATTCAAGAATTGATAACTGATAATCCTAATATATTAGTAGAAAATGATGCTATTATAGGTTTAGAAGGTGTTTATGAAGCTACATCTAAAGATGAAGTTTGGGACTATATAATTTTTGATTCTACTCAAATTAAATCTTTGTTTAATAACGGAGAGTATAATAAAGAAAATCCTAATATCTACTATAAGAAAATAGATGAAAAAGTATTTGGATTTATTACTTCCGATAATATTATTTTTATAGACAAATCAACACTAGATAATCCTAATGTTATGTTCCATGAATTTTATCATTTATTTGATAAAATATTATTAGAAAATAGTAAAACTAATACTAAAGAAAAAATTATAATTGATAAAGCTAATTCTCTTGTAAAAGAATATGGTTTTTTAGATAAAGTACAAAAAGACCTTAATTACAAAAACCTTTCTTTAGAGGTTCAGTTAATAGAAGCAAGAGCACAAATGATAGGAGATTTTGCAGAAGGCAGATTTAAAGATAAAACCTTAATAAATAAAGTAAAACAATTAATTAATAATATATATAATTACATAAAAAGTTTATTTAAAAATAATATATTAGATAGTTATACTCCAGAACAAATATTTAGCATGAATATGTATGATTTTAACAATGTTATTATTAACACTATGTTGAATACAGATAAAAGTATATCTAATAATAAATTATTTGATACTTTAAAAGATATATTTGAGCCTTTTTATAAAGAAATTATAACTGATTATGAAGTAGCTAAAGATATTATTGAAGAAAATGATAAATTAAAATCATTACAATTTATAAATTCTTTGCTTGAAGAAAGTAAAACTAATCATATTAATATTACAATTGATATAAGATTAGGTACTAAATGGAATCTACCCTATGAAGGTAAAGTTATTACTGATTTGGTTATATATGCTAATGAGATTAAAAATAGTGATAATGATAAATATAAAGCTATATTAGATAGTTTATATGAACTCATTATTAACAATAATCCTCTTTTAAAAGATATACCTGTATTAAGCTATATAGATAAAAGAGATGTTGTTGCTGGTGCTGCTTCTGATTTGTCTTTTGAAGACATAAGTTATTTTATAAGTATAGGTAATTCAGCCTTAAATATGCCTGTTGAAGATAGAGACTTAATGACAGAAGCTCGACACGCAGCTCATAAAAAAGGCATTTATAATATTAATTTTGTATTAAGTCCATACACTTCAAATAAAATATTAAAATTAGGAGATAAAGAAACTTTATTAATTGATAAAATTAAATATAAAGAATACTTAATCAATTTAATTTCTAAAAAAGAAGATTATAATAAAATTCTAAAAATAAAAGATTATTCTTATTTTAAAAATATATATGATTCTTTAGATTATAATTTTAATTTAAAAAATGTATTAGATTATGGTACTCAAAATAATATAATAAATTTATTAGGATTTATGCCTAATGATAAAAGTGATATAAATGAGTATTTTTCTAAAGTAGAGTATGAATTAAAAAGTATAAATAATAAAATTAATACTATACAAGATAAATGGGAAAAAGCTATAAATAAAGAATTTATAAAATATTTAGATTCTATAAACATTAATAGTGATAATATATCTTTAGATGATTATTATTTAAATAAAGAATTTTTTAATCTACAACTACTTATTAATACAAATGATAATCAATATAATAATATTTATAATTATTTATTTAAAAATATTAATAAATGGAATGGATATAAAAATATAGATAAAACTAATTTAAGTACAGAAGAAGTAAATAACTTAGCTATAACAGAATTTTTAAAAAACGATTTTAAAAATACTAAAAAAGTAGATATAGTTAATTATGCTAATGAAGCTAAAGATTATATGAAAAGTATTATGAATAATTTTAAAGCAGATAAAGATTTAATGTTAATTAATATACTTAATGATTATAAAGTTATGTTTACTCTTACTTTTTCAACAGAAAAAGATTATAACTTTACGCAACCAATGTGGACAAATATATTTAATAATATACCTTTAAAAACCAAAGGTAATCTTATATCAGAAATTGAATATTCTTGGAGAGATTCTAATATTGAAAACATTTTAGATAATAAAAATATTTTTGATAATATATATTTTAATGTAATAGAAGATATATTAGGAAAAGATATAGTTTTTGATTTAAATTATATTTTAAGTAAAAGAATAGTCACTTTAAAAAACTTACTTACAGAAGAAATAGAATATATTAATAAAATAATAGTTCCTATAATTGATAAAAAATTACAAGATGATAATCAATTTAAGTTTACAATGTTAAACTTTATGAAAAACTCTTTAAAAAAATCTCAAACATTTAATGTTCTTCTTGGCAAAGACAATAAATATTATTCTAATATCAAAGATATTAATTCTTTTTTAAATAGTGCTTTAACTGATAATACATTTATTAATTACTTAGAGTCTATAGGTTTATTAGAAGATATTTATACTAATATATATAATAATGTTAAAGATAACACTTCAGAAGTTGATTATAAAGAATTAAGTAATATTATTGCATCTAAGTTAAATAACATTAAAACATTAAAAGATAACATTTCTTTAATAAAAAAATATCCTGAAAATCTACAATTTTCTAATGAAGAACTTGTCATTAATAATGATAATATTAATTTTCTTGTAAACTTTGATGATATAGGATATAAAATAAGTTCATCAGATAATAATGATAATATAATAGAAAATTTATCTACTTTTGCAGATAAAACATTAACTAAGTTTAAAGATTTTAATGTTAATATAGAGCTTAATAAATTAAATTCTTTAGGTATATCTATAGAAGATTGGAACTTACTAACGCAAGAAGAACAAAATAATATACTATACTGTCATTAATGGAAAATTGTGTAAATATATCCTCAAGAGAATTTTTAGAATTACAAAATTCTATTAATATAAATAAATACATACTTGCTGCTAAAATTAAACTTTGGCAAGATAAAAATGGTTATGATAAATTTCCAGATGCGAAGGAAATAATAGAAAGTGGTAATGTAAATTATGCTTTAAAAATACTTAGTTCTTTTACTAATTTAACTGAAAGAAAAAATAAATTAATTAATGATTTTAATCTTAATAAAATTAGTGCTGAACAGTTATTATCTAATAAGGAATTTGCTATAACTAAATATCAACAAGATTTATTTAAACCTTTTCTAGTTGGAAATTCATTAGAGGAAGCTTTAACAAGTTTTGCTTATAAATATGTACATGTTATAAAAATAGCGCCTATATTAGATAACAGTGATTATTCTAATTATGATAATTTTATTTATAATGGACTATTATATTTTTATAATGAAGAAGAAAATAAGTTCTATAAAGATATAGAAGAAATATCTAATAAGGAATATGATAGAGTTTTTGATATTGTAGAAAATATTAATAGAAAAGATTCAAGTAGATTTAAAGCTTTATCGGCTAAAGATTCTAATAACGTTATAAAGTATGATGATACTTGGAACTATACTGAAAGACAAATAGTATCTCCTTTTATAAATAATTATGATAGAAAACATACTACAATTGATTCTTCTGCAATATCTTGGTTTAGATATTGGAGTAAAGGAAATACAGCAGAAGTTAATTTAATTCAATCAGATATTTATCAAGATAGAGACATTACATTAAACAATGATTTAGTTAGTTTAATAGGTAAAAATTGGTTAAAATTTTCTTTAGAGAGTATAATAGATTATATGTCTAAAAAAAATATAGTTACTTTAAGATTTCCTTTAGGAGATAATAGTTTAAGGATTCAAAATTATAATTTAAAAAAAGAACAATTAGCTTCTTTTATAAAAGATAAAGAAAAATTAGAAACCTATTATAATAATCCTTTAGAAGATAGAGATAATTTTAATATATTAACTATTATATCTAAATATATGAATTTATCTCACAACGACACTTCTCAAGAAAGCTTACAATATTATATTGATTCAATTAATTACGATATTAAAAATATCGAAGAATCAATATTAAGCTTAGAAAAAGGAGTTTATAATTTTTATGAAGAAGTTATTCCTAATACTTTAAAAAAATTAGGATATAATTTAACTATTTATACAGATGAAGTTGGTAATAATTGGTTTGAAACTGATATATCTAAAGCTTCTTCTAATAAGGAAATACTATTTCAAGATGATGTTAAAATAAACATTTTATCTCAAGAAGAGATAGAAGAAGGTAATAAATTATCTGACAAAATAGCTGATTTGATTATTGAAAATATAGCTAATAGGGAAAATAAAACTAAAGAAGAATTATTAGAAAGACTACAAATTATAACTAATAGTGAGGATGATTTAGTTAAAGATAAAAAAGGAGGTATTATAAGATATAAAAATAAATCAATAATACTATTATCTAAATTATCAGACCCTACAACATTATTACATGAATTAGCACATGAATTTGAAAGAGATTTAACTAATGATGAAATTAATACAGTTTTAAATTGGACTAATCATAAAAGTTGGACAACTGAAACAAGTGAATTATTTGCTCGTGGATTTGAAAAATATTTATATGAAGGAGAAGTTGATAATAAAGAGATGGAATCTTTATTTAAGAAGTTTGCTCAATTTTTACAAAAATTAATACAAGATTTTACAACTTATTTTAAAGGAGTTCCTGAATTAAATAATGATATTAGGAATATATATAATAATATGATTGTTAAAAATAAAAAAAATAAT
>CALMTA010000138.1 GCA_937872505.1 uncultured Neisseriaceae bacterium
CTGTTAAATCAAAAGATGCAAATATTCCTAGTATTGATAATATTAATGGTGATATAACTATTACTAATACAGGGGGAAAATTAAACTTATTTTTAAATGATAGCACTTTAAATTATAATAAAGTATTTTTAATTCCTTATAAATTTAATAGCCTTAGTTCACAAATTAATTGGACTATTAATAAAGATAAGACAATTGATGTAGTTCTTGCTCCTACAAAAATAAAAACAATTGATTTTGATGGAGATATACAAGGTAAATATAAATACACTCATGGAAAATTAGGTTATCTTGAATTAACTGCACATGTAGAGAAAATTTTAACTAGTAAAGTTGGTGATTATTTGCCTAAACAAATTGGCAATAGTGTTCATAAATGGCTTCATATGGCTTTAGTTGGCGGTTATGGTGTTAAAGGTACAATGATACTTAAGGGGGGGGTAGCAGATTTTCCTTTTACCAATGGTAAAGGAATTTTTAATATTGATGCACAAATTGATAATGGAAAATTGCTTTATGTAGATGGCTGGCCAACGCTGGATAATATTGTGGGTAAATTTATTATCAGGAATCAAAAAATTATAATTCAGGCAGATACAGCTAAAGTAAGTGGAAATGATTTAAAAAATGCTTTAGTAGTAATCCCGGATATGACTGCTGAAAATCCATATTTAACTGCAGATGGTATTGGGAATGGCTCTACACAAAACTTTATGAAATATTTAAAAAATACACCTGTTAATGAAATTATTGGTAATATTCCTGATAAAGTAGAAACTAAAGGCAATGGTCTTGTTAATTTACATTTAATGGTACCATTTTCTGATCCTGAGCATACTAAAGTAGATGGAAACTATGCTTTTTATGATAACCAGATTAAATTTGATTTTTCTGTTCCTGTTTTAAATAAAGTAGAAGGAAAATTATATTTTACAAATCATGGATTAACAATTGATAAAATAACTGCAAAAACTTTAAATTCAGATGTGGTATTAAATGCACATCAATCAAAAGATGGAGTAATTCATTTTAAAGCCGTGTCTCCAAATTTGGATTATCCTTCCCTAGCAAATTTTTATACACCATTTATAGTTAAGTTAATTCATGGCAGATCGTTAACTAATATTTATTTTGATATAACTTTAAATGGATTATCTAAATTATGGGCTGATAGTAATTTAATAGGTGTAACTATTAATGCAGCTAAGCCTTTATCTAAAAATTCAGAGACTATTAGTAAATTAAATTTTATGCTTATCCCAAATGGCAAAAATGGATTTAATATTAATTTTGATTATTATAATTTATTATTTGGCAATATAAATATTGATGCTGACTCTAAAATTAATAACGGAAAAATAGCTGTAGGAAAAAATAAATTTAGTACTACCAATATAAATAAGGCTAAACTTCAAGTTAACATAGAACTAGAAAAAACCTATATTAGTGAATGGATTAGTATGGTAGAAAGTATAGTTAAAACATCATCTAATAATATAGTAAAAAAATCTTTAAACGATAAAAAAGTTTTAAGTTTAAAAAAAGAAAATTATAAATATTCCCCTTCTTCAGTTCCTGATATTTTTCCAATAGAGGTTTTATTATCTACTAAAGATTTATTTATGACAAGTTCTACTCTGGGTAGTGCTAATGCTAATTTATTAATAAATAATAACTATATTATATTTAATTTTAATAGTTTTAGAACTGATGGTTATGGAAAATATGATTATAGCGAAAATAAGCTAAATTTATATTTAGATCAATTTAGAATTTTTCTAACTAAAAATAATGGACATTTAGTAAAAAAAGCTAAAGAAAATAAGGAGGTTTCAGCTCCTGAAAGTTCTACAAAAATATATACTAGAGTTTTTAATAATCCAAATGTAAATAAATTTAATGAATCAGGAATGATAGGCTTTTTAAATTTTGAAGTAGTAAACAATGAACCTACTACGCCAGATTTAGCGTTTCCTAAAGTAAATTTAGATGTGAAAAAGCTTTTTATTGATAATCAAAATCTTGGAAATCTTGGACTAAAATTAGTGCCACTTGGTCATGATCTATTTATTGAATCAGGATTATTAGATGGTGATAATGTGAAAGTTAATTTTCATGGAACAAATTTTTGTGTAAATTGTAATGTAGAAAAATCATATGTCAATATGCAATTTGATGCTCAAATTAAAAATTTAGGTAATTTAGTTGAAATTTTAGGTTATGGTAAACTGATTGATAAAGGCAGTGGAAAATTATTAAGCACATTACAATGGAATGGCTTAATTCAGGATTTTGATTTTAAAAATGCAATTGGTGATATAAATGTTGATTTGCGTTCAGGTAAATTTTTGAAAATAAATAACACTAGTAGTATTTTTGGTAGTCTTTTAGGAATTCTTAACCTTCAAACAATTGTTAGCGTAGCTCAACTAAATTTTAATAATATATTTGTAAGTGGTTTTTATTTTGATGATTTACAGATGCACTCTTACTTGGTTAACAATAAAGTAGATATTAAAAGTTTAAATATGAATGGTCCATCTGCAAGTGTTAGTAGTCACGGCACCATTGATATAGGTAATGATAATGTAGATTTATATTTAACAGTATCACCTAAAATTGGAGGACTAATTGCTGTAGGTATAGCTGTTGCTAACCCTATTGCTGGAGCTATTGCTTATGTAGGACAATGGATATTAAGAGGACCTTTTGATAAGCTTTTTAGTTTCACTTATAAAGTAAGTGGTTCATTAAAGGCTCCTAAAACTAAACAAATTGAAGTTTCAAAACAAATTATTAAAAATGTAAATAATGCGGTGGGAAATGAAAATCAGAATGAGAAATAAGTTATAGATAATGATGCATTAATCTCTCTCAAGTTATCTGAGAGAGTTAAATGAAAAATAATCAGATAGTTTATTTATAGTTTTTTTCAGCAAAATCCCAATTAACTAAGTGCCAAAATGCTTCCATATAATTTGGTCTACTATTTCTATAGTCAATATAATAAGCATGTTCCCATACATCACAGTTAATTAATGGTTTATTTGCTGAAGTTAAAGGCGTAGCAGCATTAGAAGTAGAAACTAATTCTAAGTCATTTTGAGGTGTTTTAACTAACCATCCCCAGCCAGAACCAAAAGTACCAATACACACTTGAGTAAAAGCTTTTTTAAATTCAGCAAATGAACCCCATTTTTTAATTATAGCATCTAATAACTCTCCTTGAGGTTCACCACCTGCTTTTGGAGCTAAAGAATGCCAATAAAATGTGTGATTCCATACTTGTGCTGCATTATTAAAAATACCGCCTGACGATTTTTTAACAATATCTTCCAATGACATATTTTCATATTCAGTGCCCTTAATTAAGTTATTTAAATTAGTTACGTAAGTTTGGTGGTGTTTGCCATAATGATATTCTAAAGTTTCTTTTGAAATATGTGGTTGTAATGCATCTAATTC
>CALMTA010000139.1 GCA_937872505.1 uncultured Neisseriaceae bacterium
AGTTGGGCAAACTCAGGTGGTTCATTTAATAATTTTATTTACAATCCAGGGACTCAAATTGGTGGCTTAAATAGTAATCAATATCAAACTCAGGAAGCTTTTGCATCGTTTGGCTGGCATATTAATTCTTGGACACCAAAAATTGGTTATGCACATGGTAATAATATGATGACTGGTGGTACAGTTCAAAATTTAATTTGGGGTAATGCTAATCAGATTGCAGACTCAGGCTACGATCAAGTTGCGGCAGAGTTGGACTGGAATATCACACCAAGAACAATTGCTTTTATTGGCGCTGGTCGCATTTGGTGGGGAAATACAGTACAAAATATAGCGTTTGGTGCTACCGGATCAGTAGTTAATGGAACTAATCAGTACCAAAATAATAATCAAACCGTAGCACTTGGCTTTAGCCATACGTTTTAATTATTATAAAATTCATTTTTAAAAAGCCACAGTTACAAGCTGTGGCTTTTTTGTTATAATATATCCTGTCGTATTTAGTAAAATTTAATTCATAATTAAAAAAGAAAGAGTTTTTGTGATAAATTATTCTAAACTAGCAGTTTTATTTTTAGTAATAATTATCCTTATAATAGCCAGTTTATTTTCTCTTTTAGAAACGTCAGTAGTATCAATTACCGAATATAAATTAAAAATGCTTAAAGAAAAGTATATATGGGCTAAGTATGCATATAAGCTAAAACATGAATTAAATAAAGTTTTAATTTTTAGTTTATTTGGCAATAGCTTATTTAATGCGGCATTTACTACAATAACTACAGTATTAGTAGCGGATTTGTTAATAGATTTTACAAGAGGGATTATTTTACCTTTAACTACAATATTAATTGCTTTTATTATTATTGTATTTTCAGAGGCATTACCAAAAATTATTGCTGCTAAATCGCCAGTGGTAGTTTTATCTTTTATAGCAATTCCCTTATACTATATCTTTATATTTTCAAAGCCCATAATTTGGGCACTTGATAGAATAGTTTATACAATTACTAAATTATTTAGTATAAATAATAATGAAAGTACTACTTTAGAAGAATTAAAAATAATTATTGCTGATGAAAAGATGCCATTTAAGGCGAAACACCGGTCAATTTTATTAAATTCTTTAAAAATAAAAGATATTACAATCAAAGAGGTTTTAATTCCCTTAAGAATGGTAGAATCAATTAATATTAGTGGCGATATTGAATTAATTTGCAAACAGATTTATACTACGCATCATACGCAGATTATTGTATATGATGGGAAAATAGATAATATTATTGGTTACATCCATATTAAAGATATATTAGCAATAGATAAAGAAGCAATGAATAAAGAAAATTTGGTTAAAATTATAAGACCCATTTACTTTGTAAGTGATTTTTTTCCTATAGTACAGCAAATTCATCGTGCCCAGAAATTTAAAAGTAGAATTTTTGGAGTAATTAATGAGTATGGAGATATTCTAGGAGTTGCTTGTTTAGAAGATATGTTAGAAATGATTTTTGGTGATTATACCACGGAATCTCCTCAGCAAAGAAACTTAGCCATTAAAAATAGTCAGAACGAATTAATAGTTGATGGTACAATGTTAATAAGAGAACTTAATGAAATGTATAATTTGGATATAGATTTATTTGCTGATGCATTAACCATTAATGGATTAATTTTAAAAACTTTAAATGGAATACCTAATATCGGTGTTTCTTTTAAGTTAAAAAATTTAGTTTTTGAAGTTATAAGTGTAGGTACTTACTGGGTAGAAAGGGTTAAAATTAGTATACTAACTGATTTAGAAAAAGGAAATTAGAAATGTATGATTTGTTTGCTTTTATTTTTCAAAATAGTTTTCTATTAAGAGGTTGTGTATTATTTGTTTTTGGTGCGATTATTGGTAGTTTTTTAAATGTTGTGATTTATAGATTACCTATAATGCTTAAACATAAATGGAGGGATGAGTGTCTTGAATTATTAGGAGAAGATTGTTCTATAAATGATGAACATATTGATTCTTTAAGTTTTAATTTAATTTATCCTGGTTCTCATTGTCCAGCATGTAAAGAAAAAATTCCATTTTGGTCTAATATTCCTATTTTTGGTTATTTATTACTAAGGGGTAAATGTTATAAATGTAGAGGAAAAATTTCGTTGCGTTATCCAGCTATTGAATTATTAACAGGAATTTTATTTATAATTGCAGGTCATTTTTATAATGAAACGGTTACACTAAGTGCTTGTTTAGTTTTTATAAGTTTTATTATTGTAATAATGCTAATTGATTATGATACGAGAATTTTACCTGATGAATTAACCTTGCTTTTATTGTGGTTAGGCTTATTATTTAATTTATATGGGCAAATAGCTGGCAGTTTAGGGAATGCAGTTATTGGGGCGGTTGTGGGTTATGTCTTTTTATGGTTAGTTTTTTGGATATTTAAATTAATCACTAAAAGAGATGGTATGGGTTACGGAGATTTTAAATTATTAGCTGCAATATTAGCTTTTTGTGGTTATGGTGCAATTAGTCCTGTTATTTTAATTGCATCAGTTATGGGGATATTATATTTTATGATTGGTAAATTAGCTGGAAAATTTACCAATGATCACCAAATTCCTTTTGGTACATTTTTAGGAATTGGCGGTATAATAGTATTATTAGGTGAGAAATATTTATATATATTTTCGCTAAATTAGATTATACATTCAAGGGTTTAAGTGGTGGTTAAAAACATAATTGGGTTAACTGGTTTAATAGGAAGCGGCAAATCATTAGCGGCTGATTACTTTGCTCAATTAGGTGTAGAAATAATTGATACTGATGTTATTTCTCATATTTTAACCTCCCATAATGGGAGAGCAATTCAAAAGATTAAAAGTAAATTTGGTAGTGACTTTATAACCGACAATCAAGATTTAAATCGTGATAAAATGAGAAATTTGGTATTTAATAATATGCAGGCCAGAAAAGATTTAGAGCAAATTATTCACCCATTAATTTATGAGGTTGTAGAAGAGCAAATTTACAAATCATCTTCTTGCTATGTAATTGTGGTGGTGCCGTTATTATTTAACTCCTTAAATTATTTAAGATTTATAACTAGGAGTATTTTTATTGATTGTAAAGAAGAAATAATAATTAAACGTGTTATTAAAAGAAGTAAAATAAGTTTAGATCTTTTGAAATCAATTTTATTAGTTCAGATGCCAAGAGAAGAGCAAATAGCAAGGGCGGATGATATTATTCTTAATAATGAAAGTATGGTTAATCTAAAAAACCAAGTACATTCACTTTTTTTATTTTATAATAAATTATATGGCAAGGCAATTTAAATGAAAATTTTTAAGAAGATAAGTAAGCATAAACGCAAAATACGTATTGGATTTTGGAGTTTATTTATTTTATTAACTATATTAATTTTTCTTCCAATGTTTTTTTTCTTTTATCTATTTAATGAAAATCAAGTAAAGAAAATGATAATAGATCAGTTTGATAATAATAACTACCATATATCTATTCAAGGCAGTGTGCGCCCAAAATTTTGGCATGGTTTAAGTTTAGAGATTAATGATTTAGAGGTAGCAACTAAACTTGATAAAGAGCTATTGCATATTAACTCAATGAATTGTCAATTATCTTGGGTTGAATTAGTGATAGGAACTTACCGGGTAAAAAGAGTATCATTAAAAGGTTTAGATATTGATGAAAATAATATATTAGATTATGGAATAAAAAATTTATTTAATGTTACAAATTTGCACTATTCAGAATTTGCTTGGCTTAAAGCATTAGAAGTTTTTGATATTAGAACTATAGGAAATAAGCAAACCTATAAAATTAGTAGTGGTTCATTAAAAGTCCTTAAGAATAGTGGAGGAATAGCTAGCTTTAGTTTAGGTTTTAAACTTGATAATCAAAATATGTATGTTTCCACAGAAGGCTCTATATATTCAATTGAAGATAATGTAATAAATTTTGATGAATTTTCAGCAACCATATTTAACCAAAGAAATACAAAAGTAGTCACTTCTTCAAAAGCAAGATTATTTTTAAATGATAAAATATTATTATTAAATAAAGCTAAAGGTAATTTTTCTTTTCCCGATTATTCAGGAACCCTGGAAGTTGATGAAATTAAATTATCTTTAAATGGAGCAGATGTTCAAAATGTTAAAATTAATATGAATTTTGGTAATGAATTTTTAAATCAAGCTTTTATAATGAATGTAAGCCATTTATCTGTGCCAGAATTTAATCAAATGATTATTGATCAATTGCAATTACAATATAGTGCAGATATTGGAAAAAATAATATTAAAATAAATTCATTTTTAGCTGGGATAAATATTGATGAAAAAATGCATATTACAAGTCAATCATGCATAAATAAAATTAATTTCTCTACATCTACATTAAAAAACCTGGGAATAAATGCAATGTTAGATGGAGTTTGTGAGTATGTAGCGGATAAAAATTTATTAAATCTTCATTTAGCAGGTAATTTATATAATGCACCTTTAAAACTAGATTTAAAAATTTATAATAGTGATAAAAAGCCTTATATAATAATATCAGGGTATATGCAGGATTTAGATTTATCTAGAGTTCAAGTGAATAAACAAAAGCTTTTGCCCTTTTATTATGATGAAGGAAAACTTCCATTTTCTTGGCTATCTTTGATTAATATGGATGCTAATCTAAATATAAAACATTTTGCGCTAGATAGAATAAATTTAAATAATGTTTCTACTAAATTTACTATTGCTAATGATGAGCTTAAAATTAATAAAATTAATGCAGATGTTTATTACGGATTAATAACAGCTAGTGGTAAAATTGTCAAAACAGCAGATGGATACAATATTTCTAGTATACAGAGTATCAAAAATCTAGAATTACAGAAAATGTTTGAAGATTTATTTGATGTTAAAGCAATTAGTGGTAAAGCTAATTTAAATATGAGTATGTTTGCCAATAATATTTATTCTTATAATGATATTTATAAAAAATTAAACGCTCAGATTATGATTAATGCTAATCATGGAGTATTTCGTGGGGTAGATTTTAATTTATTTGTTAATCCGCAAGGCATTTCACTTTCATCAGAAAAATCAACAGTATTTGATCAGTTAGAGGCTAAATTTAATTTTTCTAATGGGATAAGTAAGAGTGGCATTTTAAGTTTTTCTTCTCCATATGTTATTGCTAATGGAGGTGGAGAAATTGATTTTAAAAATTCTAAATTAGATTATAAATTAATGATAAAAAGTGCTCTACCACAAAATACACAAAAAATTAATTCGGTATTGATACCTGTAGTGGCTACAGGAAATTTATTTAGTCCTGCAATTAATATCCAAAATATTCATTTATATTCAACACCTGTAAAATCTAAGAATAATCATTCTCATAAAGGTAAAAAAAGAAACAAAAGATAAATAATAATAGGTGATATAATATACATCTTTATAAATCTTGACATAATTTTCTGCGTTATAAAGCATTAAAATAGCTAAAATAGCAAATTAAGTACTGCATAATGCAGTATTTCATGTCTAGGATAAAATAATATATAGTTTAAAGGATCTTCAGATGATGAGTGGAGCAATTACTGCTATTGTTACTCCTATGGATAATAATGGAAAAATAGACTATCCTGCATTTGCAAATTTATTAGAATTTCAAATAAAAAATAAAATATCTGGCATAGTTGTCGGTGGTTCTACGGGTGAAGCTGCAACATTATCTATTGAAGAAAAACTGGAATTGGTTAAACATGCAATAAGAATTAATCAAAATAGAGTAAAAATTATCATGGGCGTTTCATCAAATGATACATCTGTAGCTTGTGGATTTACTAAAATGTTAAATGATATAGTTGGGATAGATTATATTTTAGTAGTTACGCCTTATTATGTTAAACCAACTCAAGAAGGGCTTTTTCAACATTTTGCAAGAATAGCAAAGATTAGTAATAAACCACTTATATTATATAATGTACCAAGCCGCACAGGCTGTGATTTACAAGATGAGACTACATTAAAATTAGCTAATGATTTTAGCAATATAATAGGTTTGAAAGACGCAACAGGAGATATTTCTCGGGCAGGTTATTTAATTAAAAATAAACCAGAAAAATTTAAATTATATTCTGGAGATGATATTACTGCTTTAGCATTTATGCTAGGTGGTGGTGATGGAGTTATATCTGTAGTTAGTAATATTGTTCCCAAAGAATTTAGTCAAATGTGTGAGTTTGCTCTAAATGGAGATAAAAATAATGCTATAAAACTAAATAATAAACTATTTGAATTGCATAAAGCATTTTTTATTGAGTCAAACCCCATTCCGATTAAATGGGCTTTATTTAGCCTAAAAATTATTAATACAGCTAATCTTAGGCTGCCCTTAACAATATTAACAGAAAAGAATTGTGAAATCATTAAGAGGTTATTAGATAAAATAGTAAAGAAAGAAGAAAATATATGATAAAAGGAAAGTTAATTTTAAATATTATTTGTTTATCACTTCTCTATGGATGTGCGCAAATAAATACTCAAGCGGAATATAGTTCCTCAACAACAAACGGTTCAGATTTATCAGTACCACCAGGCATGGTAACCCCAGATACCAGTTCTGGTTATAAAATTATGTCTAAAAATCAAGATGGCTATAAATTAGATTTAATTAAAGATATGAAAATAGTTCAAGGTGGTAGTCAACGCTGGTTATTAATAAGTAATAAAAATGTAAATCAAATATGGCCGATGATGCTTGCATATTTAAACCAAATGGGCTTTACGGTTAAATATAAAAATCAGAATTTAGGTATTATCCAAACAGATTGGGCTACTAAAAATAATAATATTCCAACAAACCCTAGTGATGGAGTAAGAGAGGTTTTTGCTTGGGTGGGTTGGAGTAGCATGTACTCGTTAAACTCACAATATATGTTTAATATTACTTTATTGCAATATGAAAATGATACTTTAGTTTTTGTGACTGATAATCAAATGAATGAAGTTTATCCTGGTTGTGTTCCTGCCAGAAATTCCACAGTAGAGGTATCAAATAAAGCTATAACAAAATGGATGCCTGTAGAACCAAATCCGCAATTAGAATTAGATTTTCTTGTTAAATTTATTGCATATGCAGGATTTGGTGATGAGGCCAACACAAAAGATAATGAACAAATCAAACAAAGAGTGGCAAGCGATTTGAACCAACCTGCTCTGGCAAAAATAGATAATAATCAGTTAATAATAATGGATCAATTTGATAGAGCTTGGTGGCGTACGGGTCTAGCTTTAGAAAGAGTTGGTTTAGGAGTTGTTGATAAGAATCGTGAGTCAGGAGTATATTATGTTTATAGACTGACTTCACAAATTGATAATCCAGACCCTGGTTTTTTAGCAAGATGGATGGGGAAAGATAAAAGTAATGTAAAAATGCCTACTGCACAATATATTATTAAATTAACCCCTTCGGCAGATAATACAATTTTAGTTATATTACCTTATGCAAAAGAAAATGAAGTAAATTTTGAAAAAGCACAAAAGAAATATTTAGAGGATTTATTAGGTCAGCTTAAATAGAATTTAGTATAAATTCGGAAAGAAGTATTTATGAAAATATTTAAAAATTATTTGAATTTGCTTCGTCTTTTAAGCATTGTTGGTCTGCTATTTATATCTTGTGGTGTTTTAGGAGATTATTCTAGTTTTTTACCTGATTTAGGAGATTCAGACCGTAGCGTTATTTCTCCAGTAGAAGCTGATTTTTTAGGTCAGAAAATTATTCAGGATATATATGCCCAAGGAGAGATACTAGACGATTATGATACTAATGCCTACTTAAATGATCTTGGTGGAGAAATAGTTAGTTATTCACCTATGGCGGGTGCATCTTTTAGATTTTATATAATTAAAGATAAAAAGATTAATGCTTTTGCACTTCCAGGTGGATATATTTGTATATTTAATGGACTAATTTATACTACAAGAACAGAAGCGGAGCTTGTATCCGTAATATCTCATGAAATTAGCCATATAGTTTTGCACCATATTTTTCGGGGAATAACTGTTTATAATAGAAGTCAGTGGGTAGCTATTGCTGGAATTTTAGCTGGCGGCTTATTGGCTTTTATTAATCCTGCAGCCGCAATGATTGCAATTAATGGTGTTTCTGGAATGGCTATAGAAAATATATTATCTTTTTCTCGTGATTTTGAACGTGAAGCCGATAGGCTGGGACAAAAACTTATGTTCAAAGCTGGTTTTGATTCTCGTGCTATGCCGGTTTTTTTTCAAAGAATGCAAGAACAAAATAAATTTAATGATAATGAAGCTTACGCTTTTTTACGTAGTCACCCTGTCACTTCTGAAAGAATTAGCGAAGCACAGATACGAGCAAATCAATTACAAACTAAAATGCGTCCCGATAGCACTAGATTCTTACTAATTCGTGAAAAGTGTAGAGTAAGGCAAATTGGATTGTTAGCTGCAATAGAATTTTATAAACAAGCAATAAAAACTAAAAAATATGTTAGTTTAGAAGCACAACTTTATGGGTTAGCATTTGCTTATTATTCTAAAAAAAAATAGAGGAAGCAACTATAACACTAAATAAAATTACAAATCCTGAATTTAAAAATAACCCTATA
>CALMTA010000140.1 GCA_937872505.1 uncultured Neisseriaceae bacterium
GAAAACCTTTTTTTAAAATATAACTCTTTATGAACATCATAATAGTTCTAAATGGTAATAAATATAGTTTTACTTTTTTCTTACCTAAATGCTGTTTTGCATATAATGTACTATAAAATTGCATTTTTTCAATTAATTGTGACACATTTTCATAAGGAAAATGATAAATAAACCCTGGAAATATCTTATGGGTAGCAAGTCCTTTCATATTAAGATTATCATGCACTTCATTATTTCTAAATTGAGTATTATTGCGGTTATAAATTCGATGAATCCACTCTTTTCCCCATGTTGCTCCTTCAATCAGAAAATTATCATAATAATTATGTCTTGATACTTTATAAACACAATTATTTTCAAAAGTCATGTTAAGAATCTTATCAACTAAACTTTTATTAACAATTTCATCACAATCAACAAAAAAAACCCAATCATATTTGGCAAACCCTGCTGCCATATTACGAACTTTTCCCATCCCACAAAATTCATGCTGATAAATTCTTACATTAGAAAAATTTTTTGCAATTTCCAAAGTTTTATCTGTAGAATAATTATCGAGTAATACTACGTCTTCAAACCTAGTTAATGCATTAAGACATCTCTGTAAATATTTTTCACCATTTTTTACATTAATTACTACACTTATCATTAATAATAAAACCTTTATTCAAATTGTTGTAAAAATTTAGCTTCATCAGCAAAACCACTTTTTACTTTAACCCAAGCCTGTAGATAAACCTGTACTCCCAACAATCTCTGTATATCTTCGCGAGCTTCAGAAGATATCGTTTTTAATTTTAAACCACTTTTACCTATTACAATTCCTTTTTGATTTTCTTTATCCACAATAATTGTTATTGAAATTCTTACTAAAGTTTCACTAATGTCATACTCTTCAACCTGCACTGCTAAACTATAAGGTAACTCCTCACCTAAATGCCTAAAAAGTTTTTCCCTTACAATTTCACTCACTAAAAATTTACTCGATTTATCAGTTAATTGATCATTTGGATATAAAAAATCCCCTTTAGGTAAAAAAGGTTTTATTTCATTAATGACAGATTGAAGTCCCATGTTATGTTTTGCTGAAACATAAGCTAATGCTTTAAAATCAAACTTAGATTTAACTTCATTAGCAAAACTTTGTAACATATTCTTTTCTTTTAATTTATCCTGCTTACTAATAACTAAAATAACATTTCTATGACTAGGCAATAGTTTTAATACCTCCATATCCCCATCATTAAATATTCCAGCTTCCACTAAAAATAATACTATATCAACTTCTTTTAAACTATTAATTACACTTTGATTTAACGCATTATTTAGCTTATTCATATAACGTTTTTGAAAACCTGGAGTATCAACAAAAATAAATTGATAATTATCCTCTGTTAAAACTCCATTTATCTTATGCTGGGTTGTTTGTGGCTTTCTTGAAGTAATACTAATCTTTTGCCCTATTAAATGATTCATTAATGTAGATTTCCCTACATTAGGTCTACCTACAATTGCTATATATCCACAAAAGTTATTTAGGTTATTTTCGATTTTTTTTTACTCCTTTAATTTTAATTAAAGCTAATTCTGCAGCTAATTGACTTGCCTCCTTTTTTGTTTTTCCCGTAGCTGTAACATTAATTTTAAGCTCTGGTATTTTACACTCCACACTAAAAATACTATCATGGTCAGGTCCAGTAGAAGATACCATATTATAAATAGGCACCCCAATTTTATTTGCTTGCAAATATTCTTGCAGAAGTGATTTACTATCTATTAATATTAAATTTTGTGCATCAATTAATTTATTTTTATAAAGTTTTTCAATAATTTTTCTTACTTTTTCAAACTCAGTATCAAAACTGATAGCAGCAAAAATTGCCTCTAGCGTATCAGCTAAAATTGACGCTCTTTGCCTCCCACCGCTTTTTTCTTCACCATCGCCTAGAAATAAATATATGCCTAAGTCTAAATCCTTGGCAATATCAACTAACGCTTCTTGGTTAACTAGGGCAGCTCTAATTTTTGATAAATCACCTTCTGCTACATTTGGATAATTATTAAACAATGCAAGAGCAATTACATAATCTAAAATACCATCACCAACAAACTCTAACCGTTCATTATTAACTTTTGAATAACTTCTATGAGTTAATGCTTGCTTTAGTAGAGAAACATCAGTAAAAAAATAACCTAGCTTCTCTTGCAATTCTTCTATATTAATCATAACTTCTCATTTAAATCTTGGTCCCAATTCTTTTAAAATCATGAAAGTTCATCCATACATAAATAGCTTTTCCTAAAATTGAAGCATCCGGTACAAAACCCCAATATCTTCCATCACCACTATCATCTCTATTATCGCCCATCATAAAATACTCTCCCTCAGGCACGATACAAGTAAATCCGCTATTATCTTCCTTATATG
>CALMTA010000141.1 GCA_937872505.1 uncultured Neisseriaceae bacterium
AATCAGATTTTACTGTATTGTAGTTTATTTTACTGTGTGGTAGTTGTTTTTACTTTATTGTAGATGTTTTTACTGTGCGGTAGTTGATTTGCTTGAACGTTATGGTATGGTAGCTTATGTGTGTTGTGTTGAGTGCTAGGTAGGTGTTGCTTGGGTATAAAAAAAGCCCTTGTGAGGCTTTAAAATCTTGGTGTTTTTATTTTTTCTACTCGTTTCTTGTATGCGTTAAATCCGTTTTTAAATATTTCTCCTAGTTCTTCTTTAAATTTTTCTTTATTTTTTATTATTTCATCTATTGTTATTATTTTTTCTCTTATGTATATTTTGTTATCTTTTTCTATGAAAATTGTTCCTTTATTCCAAATTGTGCTGTTGTTTTGTTTTTCTTGTATATTTTTTACTTGGTTTATTGCTTCTGTATTTAAGCATGTATATTCTGTTATTTTTTCTTTTATTTTCTCGTTGTAATATGTTATTTTTATTTTGTATTTTGGTTTTTTGCTTTGTGTTTGTTCTTTGAAATTTTTATCCCATACTTTCAACAAAATATTTTCTTCTTTTTGTCTACTTGTGTGCATTAATAATGCTGTTAAGTATATTATTACTGGTATTATTAACAATATTTCCATTTTTACCTCCCGTAGTTTCTAAATATAAACAATATAGCTGATAGTGTCAGTATTATTCCTAATAATATGTGTACAGCTACTTTTAATATTTCGTAAAAATCTATGTAAAATTCTATTTTCATCTCGGTCTTCTTTTTGTTTCTGTTTTTTGATTTGGTTTGCCTTGTTTTTCTTTGTCTGTTTTATGTTTTTCTGTTTTTTGTTTCTTTTTATTTTCGTTAATTACTTTTATGCTTTTATAAAATACTCCAAAAACGAATACTGTAATAGCTGTCATTAAAAAGACTAATACTGTTTCTTTTTCCATTTTTCTTATTTACAAAAATAAACATAACTTTCGTTTTCTTCTACTATTTCTGCTTTTGCTCTTGGTTCGTCCATTATTGACTCAAAAGCATTTCTTAATTCAATCATGAATTCTTCTAATTCTTTTTTGCTTTCAAAAAACATAGGACCTGTTATTTCGTGACTTGAAGGGAAGATGCCTACTGTGGCATCTCCCTTATTGAATATTTCTATTCTTTTTACTTCTATCTCTTTCATTTTTAAACTTGTCTTGTGTTTTCTACTTTTCTTTTTATTCTGTCTTTTGTTCTTTTTTCTAACCACATTAGACCTTCCTCTAAATGCGTTAGACAACAAGCTGTTTCTTTTGATGGTACTACTTTATGTTGATATTTTAACCTATCAATCATCATTTCAAGAATCTCTTCGTTTGTTGTTCCATCTTGAACAGTGACAAGCTCGTTTGTGTCTTTTGGACTTTGTTCTTTCTGTATGAAATTGATTGTTTGTCCTTTTGACTCTTTGTTTTCAAAATTTTCTAGCTCGTAGCTATGTCCTTCTTTTATTACTTTCATTTTACTTTAGTTTATGTTTATGTATAACTCTTGAATCTCTTTTTGATTCTTCAATGAATGTTTTTCTGTACTGAACCCATCCTGGACCTAGATTTCCTCCCATGCTTATTTTATTATGTTGACTCATTGCTACGTGCTCAAATGGACTCCAGTGTCCTTTTTCTTTTAGCTCATGAAAAAGTTTTGAATCTCTTAAGTATTGGTATTCTGTGTTTGGGTCTTTTTGATCTTCATTTGTTATTTCTGTGTAGGATGTTCTTGCTAATCTAGCTATTGATACCTGTATTTGAAGTTGCAAAAATAAACTCTCCCATTGTTCTTGAGTAAAGTGGGCTTCTGAATTATCAGAATAAACTATTGATCTTATTGCATCTCTATTTATTCCTTCTGAGTATGGTATATGGTACATACCATTTTCTAAGTATTTTGCTTCTGAATCGTTATAAGCCTGTAGCATCAATTCTGCTACATGATTCATGTGTATCTCTGCATGTTTACTTACTCTTTGAGATATAAAGTTCTCGAAGCCAAATTCGTTTGTTGTTATTACAGCCTTATGAAACATAAATGGTTCTAATAATCTGTTTGTTATCTGTTTTGATACACAAACTTCTTCTTCAAATTCAGAAAATTGAAATCTTTTTATATTATCTATTGATTCTTTTGATATTTTCTTCCAAACAAAATCAAAGAAATTTGACCCTACTTCTCCAAAGTATGTGCTACCTTGCATTCCTTTATGGTCTTTCATCCATCTCATTGGAACGAATGGATTCTTTTCTATAGAATCTATCATTCTTGCCGATGGTATCGCTCTACTGCTAGCTGAATTTCTTGAAAACGCTCTATGCGTATTCATTTCTGCTAATATTATTCTTGGCATAACAACTTCTATAGTAGTTATTCTTGAATAATCGTTGTAAGAATCTGCTATTATTTTTGCGCTGTACATGTGTGTGTTATTTTACTTTTTTATAGTGAACTAATTTATTTTTACTTATTACTACTTTTTGTCCGTTTAAACTTGGATACTTTGTGTTACATGCTACTATGAAAACTAACATATCAAACTTTTCTTCACCTACAAACATTAATTCACCTTCACCTTCGTATGGATTCTTGTTTTCTATTGAATCACAAATTTTTAAATCTTTGTATGTAAGCATTAGTAACTTTTGTTAATTCTCCAGTTTATTATGTTTTCTTTTGTTATTTTAAAAACCTTTGTTTCGTGAATTATTTTATCTTTAATTCTTATTATGTAAACACCTTCTTTTGCTTCAATTTCTCTGCAAGTACCTATTAAAACATCGTGGTTTATAATTTCTTTGCAAACTTTTTCTACAGAATTAAATATTTTTTCTGTAGAATCTGAGTTATCTTTTATTATTTGATCTAGTATTTCTATTTTTTCCTGTTCGTAATCTCTTTTTATTATTTTCTTTATTTTAAATATACCCTGAAATGAATGAGAAAGAGAGCTTGAATTAAAGAATACTTCTGCCTGCTGCTTTCTTTCAAAAAATCTAGCTTCGTATATATTATCTGTAAATAATATATTTTGAAGAAATACGTCTTTTGTATCTGTTTTTATATAAAAAACTTTTCCATCTTTTGGACAAAATTGCTGTATTACGTAAAGTTTATTGCTTTCCATTTATTTTTTCTTTTATAAGTGTGTGCATGTCTTTTATTAACAACAAAAGTTTCTTTATTATTACAAATAATATTTTTATTATTACAATAAGAATTACTATAATAAAATACAAAACTATTATTATTATTACTGTATTTTCTTCGCTCATTTATTTTTTCTTAAAATAAACAATTAATGCTATACCAGTACTCAAAAGAGCCTGATATAGCATTATTACTATTATTATTTCTTGATGATTCATTTCTTGAAATGATATGTTAAAGCTGGAAGAAAAAACCAGATAAGAAAAAGTATTATAAATACTTTATCGCTCATTTTAAATCCTTTTATATGACATAAGAATTCTTATAGCAATAATCAATAACAAAATTATAGCTATTTTAACTTCTTCTGGCATAATTTACTATTTAATAGAGAACTCTATAGCTTTTGATGCTAAAATTGCTGAAGCACCTTTTATTCCACCATTATTTATTAGGAAGAAAACTACAAAAGGGATGATGCAAATTACTGCAGGGAATATGAATATACCTAATACTGGGAGTAAAATTACTAATGGTAAATTCATGTACTTTAACTTTACGGTAGATAAAGCAAGTACGTTAATGTTTACTAATATTGAAACTACTAAACATATATACTTTGAGAAATTCAAAAACCAATGTTGAAGGTCCTTGTTGTATATATAATTTGACAATAATACAAAAATAATTACTTGTGATAATAAAGATAATAACTTTATGTATCCAATTTCTTTAAATTTTTGAAATCTAGATGATTTTGAGTCATTCTTAGGTAGTGGCTCTGGTTTGAAATTCATTACTCTTTTCATATTCTTCTTGTTTTTGTGTGTTTACTTTTTTTGTCTTAAGCTTCATTGATCTTCCTAAACAATTAGCTTTGTTTTTTTCTTTGTATTTTATTACTTTTTCTGGTAGTATTTCAGAAACTATTTTCTGAAAGAAATAACCTATGCTAGGACTATAGCATAGGCATTCTTGATCTTCATTTAAAAGAATAAATAAACTCATGAGTGAATTATTCTTCCTTGTACTACTTCTGGAGTGTATCCACTTACTGTCCATTGGTAAATTTGCTCTCTTGTCATTGGAGTCATTACCGCTTGATTTCGGTTATTTACCTCTATTAAGTTATCTTCAGAAAGATCAGAATTTCTGTCTTTTTTCTGAATAAACTTATTATTTTTGCTTTTCAATATAACCCACTCTATCATACTATTCCTTGTTTATTTTCTGCATCTTCATCTTCTGCTTCTATCCATTCGTCACTCATTTCGTCTAGTTCGTCTAGACTTGTTCTTTGTTGGTAATCACCAAGCTCGTCGATTGTATGTTTTTCTGTTTGTTTCTCTTCTTTCTTAGAAGTTATTTCGTTTATGAAATCTCTTTTTTCTTCAGCTGGAGTTTCTTTATTTTCAATAGACTCCTCTTTTGTGTTAAAAAGAGGATCTATATATATTTTCTTTGAATTTATGTTTTTTACTTCTTTTTTATCGTCAAAGAATCCTTCTAAACTGCTTTCAGTTTTTATTTCTGAATCAGTTTTCATGTAACCTTTCAAAAGTATAAACTTGTAGGTTTCTGATTCATTTTCTTTAACTTTTTTGAAAAAAACAAAATGAACTGTTTCTTTGGCTATCTCTTTGTCAATTGTATCCTCTATTAAATACAATCCTTCAAATTGATAAGAGTTTGGCGCTAAAAATTTTGAACTTTTTACTTCGTAAAGAGCTACATCGTTTTCACCTACTAATATACAGGCTTTTATTCCGTTTGGTGTTTCTTCTATTCTTGCTATCCCTAACTCAAGTTCTCCAAATTCTGGATGATTTGATATTATTTTCTTTCCGGAATGAGCAATTCCTGGTATTGATATTATACCATCTTTCCACCAAACGTTTTCTTTTATTTTTACTGTATTTAGCTCCATTTTAATAAGTCTTTAAGTTATTATAGGCCTTAATAAAATTAAGGCCTATATATTATTCGTTTATTTCTTCGTTTTGTTGACTTTGTTCTTTGTAGTTATCTACATCGTCAAGCGTTAACGGCTTTTCTTCTTTTTTGACAACTGGTTCTCTTTGTCTTTCAACTTTAACTTTTTCTGGAGGAGCAAGTGACATTGATCTTATAAATAATTGAATCAATGCTTCGTTTGAATCTGCTCCAAATTCAGATTTTAGAGTCTTTGCTAATTGAAACATCCACTTTATTTGTGGCTCTTCATACTTGAAGAAAGTTTCCCAAAGCCATCTATTAGCTAGATACTTGAAATTTTCGTAATCCCTGAATTTTCTTATTAATTCTTGATTTTGAGGCTTTGACTCGTCATTAACAAAAAAACTAGGTTTGATTGTTTCTGTTAAAACTTTCTCTAGAAAGTTATGTATGGCTTTTTGATTTTGGCTTCCATACTTGAAGCTTTTTACTTCTGTTGATCTTTCTTCCATTTTTCTGTGTAT
>CALMTA010000142.1 GCA_937872505.1 uncultured Neisseriaceae bacterium
AAAAAATAGGAATTAATAATAAAAACTTAGTTTTCATAAACGATCCAAATAAATTATTTAATAATTTTAGAAGCTTTATCCATCTCAACTATTAACTGATCTGCTGGCAACACTCCAGGTAATATCTGACCATTTTCTAAAATTAAAGTAGGAGTTGCTTCAAGTTGTACAACATCATTAGCAACTTCATAAATTTTATCTAAACCTGATGTATCACAATTTGAATTCTTAGATAAAAATTTTCCATTTCTCATCCAACTAACCCAGCTCTGTGTTCTATTATTACTACACCAGATCTGTTGTGAATGTAACTTTGCATCTACATGACGCGGCAATGGAAATATAAACGAGTATATTGTAGTATCAGTTAAATTAGGAGCAATCTGTTTTTCAAACATTTGACAATATGGACAATCTGGATCAGAAAATACTGCAAGCTTACGTTTTCCATTACCATTAACTTCAATAACTGCTAAATCTAGGGGTAGTTTTTTCCAATCAATTTTGCTTAACTCCATAGTTCTTTCTTCAGTTAAACTTTTTTTATTAGCAGGATCAATTAGGTTGCCAAAAAATAAATATTTTCCATCAGCAGTGACATAAAAAATTTTACGCCCCACTGTTACTTCATATATTCCATTTACAGGAGATGTATTAACTGAGTCAATTTTTTTTACTCCAGGAATATCTTTTAATAATTGCTCTTTTATTTGTTCAGGTTTTTTTAAATTATGAGAATTATTACAGCCTAACAATAAAATCGCACTAGAAACCAACGTAATTATAGCTTTTACATTAATCTTTAGTTTTTTTGAATTTTGCATATTATTACCTTAAAAAATTAATCTATAAAAAACATTCCGTTATTTTAATAGTTTATAGCTAATTTAATCAAATGTTTTTTTATAAAATTCAGAGAATTAATAGTATTTAACCCAATATTTCTAATTGAAGATACCGCTGATATATTGCTATTAAATAAAGTATACAAAGAATGACAAATTACTTGCATTCTTCTAATTTCTGGCATTCTAAGAGAGTTATATTTAGCCAAAATTGATACATCTGATAATTGATAATTTTTATATTGCCCTAAAATATCAGAAAGAAGAATAGCATCACCAAATCCTAAATTTAAACCTTGCCCTGCTAAAGGATGAATTGAATGCGCAGCATCACCAATTAATACAACTTTGTTAATATATAAACTATTTACTAAAGACATTTTTAAAGAAAATGATGCCGGTTTCGAAATCAATTTTAGTTTTCCCAATTTATAGTTTGAAGCAATAGCAGCATTCTTTGCAAAATCAGCTGCCGATTGAAGAAGTAATTCTTCATAATTATTTGTTGACCATACTATAGAAATCTTATTATTAGATAATGGCAAATATGCCAAAATTCCTAAATTATTAAACCATTGATAAGCTACATTATTATGAAGATACTCACATTCAAAATCAGCAACTACTCCTTTTTGATTATATTTTATTTGTGAAGAAGCAATATTAAAATAGCTGCGCACAAAAGAATTTACTCCGTCAGCCCCTACAATTAAATTAGTATTATAAGTTGAATTATTAGTTTTAATTTCTACATAAGATTCAACAGCAATAATCTCTTTCAATTCTTCATAGATAAAGGTAATATTCTCTATCTCCTTTATTTTATCAAATAGTAATTTATGTAAATTATCACTTTCAACAATTTTTGCTAAATATGGCCTATTAACCAAATTCTGATCTAAAATTATATTCCCCCCAGCATCTCCTGAAATATCCATAATATTAATAGTACTAACATTTTTACTAGGCCAACAATTTAAAGTTTCTAATGCTTTAACATTTTTTTGAGAAATTGCATAAACTCTATTAACCCGGTTAATTGAATATTTATCAATAGAATTTAATTGTATTGAACTCCTTTCAAATATAACAATATTTAATTTAGGATTTTTTTTAGCTAAAGAAATAGCAAAAAAACTACCGACAAGACCTCCTCCAATAATAGCTACATCATACGTTAATTTCATAAAAACCTACTCTTATCGCCATGCTAGCGGTATAATGTATGCTGCATCAAAATCCTTAAACCCCTTACAAATGCTTAATATATTATAAGATAGCAGTACTGTACATGGCTCTGAATCTCCTATACCAAGAAAACTTTTTTCCCAACCAATATAAACCTCTTGAGGTATTATCTCTTTATCTAATTCGTAAGACATTTTCATTAAAGCATAAGCATAATATCTTAATGCAATTGGTGAATTACCTTCAGTTCCAAAGAATAAAGAAGAACTAAATTTTGTAAAAATACCACTTAAAGTCAATAATAACTTTGCTTTATTCTTAGAACTATCATTAGTTATATCATATTCAATAAATATTGAATTTAAATGTTCAACCTTTAGAAAAATGACTCGAGCATTTTTTGGAACAAATGAACAAGCCTCATTTGGTTTAAGAAATTCATTAAATATTTTATTAAGCGTTGATTGATGAATGATATCTACATATTTTTCTGAATGACTCTTTTTACTCAAAGCTTCAATAAAACTCTCATGATAATTATCTAAATTTAATAATTTTAATAATTTGGTAAGCTTGACTTTATTTTTATTAAATTGGTAGTTAGAATTAAAAATTTTAAATGTTTTAAATAATTCATCTAAATTTAATTTAGAAAATGGCTGACAATCTAAATCTTTAAACCAATATAATGAGCTCCATTCTATATTTTTAATAGACTGCCCATATAAAAAATTATTTATATATTCATTTTGTACTATTAGACCTTCATTAATATATTTATCTATAAAAATTAAATTTATTGCAGGGTCTTTTTCAAAATATTTATTAAGACTTTTATCTATTTTTGAAATATAATCGATTTCTAAATAAATACCATATAAATCATAAGCTAACTTTTTAATATTTTCATCTATAGAAGATATACTTTGATGAATTAATTGAATAAAAAATCCATTATTGTCAATCATATATTTTTTCTTATCTTCAATATTAAATTTATTTATATTATTTAAAAAAATATTTAATTCAACATTTTTCATGATTACAGCTTCAATACTGCCTTTTACTTCAATAAATTTTAATAATTTATTTACAATAAAATTATTGATATTGATATCATTATAATATTTAAATGTACTATTTAATAAAGTATCTTTTATTGATCCAAATATGGAATAAATATCTTTATTATTAAAATAATTTAAAAGTTGATTCATTAAACTAATCTTAATATCCTCATATTTATCATCAATGGAGTTTATCGTGCTTAATAAAGTTGGTGAATTATTTCTGCTATTAAATAATAACTTTAACTCATCTGTATTAATATCACGTGGTAACCTCAAAGTGATTTTAGCTTCATCAAGGATAGCTCCACTAAAATTAGGAACTATTAGATCATTCCTACTTAGAAAACTTTCAAATACCACGGGAACCATATCATTAAAAATTACCACATCTATTTTTTTTGAATTACACCCAATAAATAATTTAGCGCATGAAAGATTTACTCCATTTAAATTAGCTTTACTCAAATTGATTCTACTTAAATCAGCTTTTTGCAAATCGTGATTGGCACATGCAATTAAAATATCAAGGTGTTCTTTATCATATATATTGAAGCCCCCCTCTAAAGTCTCTCTAATGTCTTCCAGTTTTTTTATACTTTCATTACAACCTATACTCCTTATAAAATCTTTTGCAGTGTTTGTAAAGCTAGTAACTGAATCAAAAGTTGCATGACTATGAGTACACATACTAAATATTACTTCACAATAATCTTCTAATTCTCTTTTACTTTCATTAATAAATATTTTTTCTAAATATTTTATTACTCCTTCTTCAGAAATAAGACATTTATTTGTATAACGAGAACGCAAACCTACATTTAAATAACAAATTAAATCTAAAAGTAATTTTTTATTAACATCGTTTAGCTTTAGAGATTTTTTCACTAAATTATTCATGCTCATATCATGAAAATGTATAGCTATATTGTTAAAGTTTTTTTTAAGTTTAAGCTTTCTTACCTTATCTCCAGAAATTCTATTATTGCAATTAATCATTTTATTTACCTAATATTGGTTATTAAATTCCAAAAATTAAATAATTAGTAATTTGGTTTTGTAATAATGGAAAATTACTTAAGCCAATAATCCCTAAGCCTTTTAAGTGGTCACGAAATAATAATTTCGATTTTAAAAATCTAGCTAATAAGTGAGTAAACCCTGTAATTAACTTAACATCATTATTACGCATTTTATTATAATCATTTAGGCTTTCAAATACTGTATTTTCATCTGAATATTGTAATAAATTAGTTAATGTTTGTACATCTCTCAAACCTAAATTCATACCTTGAGCAGAAATTGGATGAACTGTTTGCGCGGAATTACCAACAAGAACTACTTTATTTAATACTCTTGTTTTTGCAACTTGTAATTTTAAAGGGAATTTATAGATATCATCGCTTAATTTAATCTCACCAAATCTTTTCATAAAACCATTATTTAAATATTCTGATAAAGAATTATTATTAAAAATATCCAAAGCAAAATCTTTTTGAATAGACCATACTAAAATATAACTTTCATTATAAGGTAATAACACCATAGGTCCATATTTATCAAATCTTTCATAAGCAATATTTTTATGGGGAACTTGTGGTTTAAATTGAGCAATTATAGCTATTTGTTGATAATCAAAATTATTATACTCAATGTCAGGAAATTTTATATCACCACCTTCAGCTATTATTAGCATATCTGCTTTTAATTGCCCTAATATTTGATGATCGTTTATATTATTATAACTAATAGTAGCGTAATCTTTATATGATTTTATTTCTTTAGCAAATCCTTTTAAAATTTCAATATTATTAGAATAATTTTTAATTTGCTCATATAATAAATTACAAATGTCAGAATATTTAATTGTAAACCCTAGATTATCTAATTGGACATCTGAAGATTTAATTTTACTTACTCCTAAGCCTTCATAAGAAATATGTACAGTATTTATTTTAGTAGCAAGAGAATCCCGCCACACTCCTAACTGATTTAAAAAAGTATAACTAGCATACGAAATAGCAAGCACTCTTCCATCATTATTTTTGGATTTATCTGAATCTAAAATAGTTACAAATTTTCCTTGCTTTGCTAGTTGCAAGGCAGCTGTTAAGCCAATTGGTCCGCCACCTACAATTATAATTTTCTTATCTTGCATATTTCTAATTATTTATAATAGTTTCAAGATCGTTTATTTCTTTAGGTGCTAAATCAGTCAAATTAATATTACCATTTTCAGTTAATAAAATATCATCTTCTATTCGAATACCTATATTCCAATACTCTTCAGAAATATTATTATTAGGTGAAATATAAATACCTGGTTCAATAGTTGTACACATCCCCATTTCAAACTTCCTCCAACTGCCATCTATTTTATATTTTCCTACATCATGAACATCAAGCCCTAACCAATGACCAATTTTATGCATATAAAATCTCTTATAATCACCATTATTAATATTATCCTCAACATTACCTTTTAATAAATTTAAATCTATTAAACCTTGAATTATAATTTTT
>CALMTA010000143.1 GCA_937872505.1 uncultured Neisseriaceae bacterium
GTGGAACATTGTCGTATCTTATTTTTGAGATATTGAGAGAATGCAAAGTAGCACCAGGTAGTGATAAACCTTTATCAGAACAAGAAAAATGGATTATTGCTGAAATGATTTCTTCTGCTGTTCTCTCATTGGTATGTACTGGGGGCATTACATATAAATATGGGAAGGCACTTGCTAATATGAGAAATCCGGAAGTAGATCTTGAATCACTGGCGATAAAATTGAAATCAGCTCTACAAGGGTGGACTATGCAAACGCCATTTCATCAGGTTACAAATAATACAATGAATGTATTTTCAAGTGGAAAAAATATTAATAGTACTAAAGTTAAAGCAGATGTTGGATTAGGTAAAGCGCATGCAGATGCATTTCAAACTATTTTTAAACCATATGAAACTGCATTGAAAGATAGTAGTGAGCAAATTGCAGAGGTTATAAAAGAGTTAGCAGAAAGTATTCCCGCATTAACAAAAATTATGAATCAAATATTGAATGCAACTATGAAAGGTGTACGTTGATTTTAAAAGGTTAATTAATGAAAACTCATCAGATTATGGAACAGTTTAATGAAATTATTAAGCAGATAAAAGAGCTTGATAAGGAAGGTTCTTCTTCTTTTATGAATTTAGATGAAGGTGAATTAGCTTATATATATAATTTAGGTGTTAAATTTGTTAGTATAGGTAATTATGAGCATGCGATTAAACTGTTCCAATTTCTCTTGATTTATAATCCTTTTAATATTGATTATTTAAAAGCATTAGCTGGAAGTTTACATGCAATAAAAGATTATGAAAATGCATATAGTGCATATTTTACTGCATATGATCTAGATAAAGAAAATCAAAAAGACTGTTTGTTTTATTTAGGAGCTTGTTCTTTTTATTTAAAAAAAACCGAAACATCTATTGAATATTTAAAAGAATTTTTAATTAGTAGTCAAGATAAGAAAATGAATGCAAGAGCAAAATTATTTATTAAACAAATTGAATCTGATAATAAAAAAGAGCAGGTTAAAGATGAATGATAACCCTAAAATATTTAAAGCTTCAGCTGTAGAAGCTTATTTTAATAGTAATACTATTAAAAAAAATACTGAATTATATTGTAAAGAATTAATCCGTAATGCTAAACTTGAGGCGGAATTAATCAAGAAAGAGGCATATAAAGAGGCTTTAGGGCAGGTGCATAATGATTCAAAAATGCTTAATTTACAATTACAGCAAAAAAATCAGCAGTTTGTGGAAAAATTAGAAAATGAAATATATTCTATTATTAATGAAGTTTTGCTTAAATTGGGAGTACTTGATAATTTTAGCAAACATATAAGTTTTATGATAAAAGAAGAGTTAAAAAAATCAAATATTAACAAAAATGAAGAATTGACAATTACTGCAAATAAAATAGTATTAAAAAATGTACAGGATGAATTAATAAATAGTTTTAATAATATAATTTTTAAATGGTTTTAGCATCTTTTTTCTGGAATTCTATTTTC
>CALMTA010000144.1 GCA_937872505.1 uncultured Neisseriaceae bacterium
GTTAGTATGTACCCAGTGTATGCCATTTTCTGGTTTTAAAAATTCTAATCCGCATAAATTAACTTTTTGATTTATGGTAAAAGCATTTTTAAAAGATAAAGGTATTTGATCGTTATTTGGATCAAAATCATGAGCAAAAACATTATCAACAACAACATTAAATTTATTACCATCGTCAGTTTGGATATTAAATTTAGTATGTGACAATGGGATTGATTTTATAGTTTTTGCGGCTTTTTGAAATTGTAGCGGGCTAATGATAGTAGCTTCTACATAGTCTCCATTTTTACAATTAGAAACATCAAATTGAGAGGCATTTACATAGCCAATTATAAAAAAAATTATTGAAAAAATATTTAACATAATACTTATACTTTATAAAAATTGTTAATAATATAAAAATATTAAGCAATATATTACAATATTTTTTATTATTTGGCAAGTATTTTTATTTCTGCAAAATAAATAATGTAAATAATGGATAATTAACGTAACCACTCAATTAAATTATTTAATATAGTTTGAGTTGCTAGGTTTGTAGCATCTACAAATCCGTTTGGATTAGCTGATGCACTAGTTGAAGCTGATAATGTTTTACTTTTTATTATTTGATTTGAATTATTACTAATTAACTGAAACATTATAGATAAATCTACATGTGAAGTAGAACCATTTATAGTTTGTTTTAAGTTGAGTAATTGACTACTTAATTGATATTGGTAAGTAGTTATAGTATCTTCACTAATAACATTACTATATAAGCATGATTGTAAAATTTTATCTACAATAGCGGTGGTTAACATTTTTTGTGGTAGAGTTGCCCATTTACTATATGAGTAGTATCCTAATTCATATTTAGAGGAAGTATAGAGCATTTTTTCAGTATTAAATGGAGAGTTAGCTTGCATCTGTAATACTTGTAATATCGGCAAATTATTTTTATTACAAAATATTTTAGAGGTATCTATGCCGGAAGTTATTTGGTAATTATGTATTTGTGGTTGATCAAGAGGAGAAAAAATACCACAGCTAGATAATAAACTAATTAAAGCTATTAATAAAATTTTTTTAAATAAGCGATTTAGTAACATTTTTTTCTCCTAATTTTATTCTCCAGGACCTGGTTTAGCTGGTGCAATACCACGAATTAAGGCTGAAGGATTTTGATTTATTGTATTTAATAATTGTTCTAATTGATATGATGATTGATTCATATTATTTATAGTTCGATTAAGATTTGGTAATAAAATAGTATTAATATTCTGTAAAGTGTTATTTCGCATACTTTGGAGTAATGAATTGGCATTTTGACTAGTTTGGGATATTGATTTTGTCATATTAGTAATGCCATCTATAGCTCCGCCAATATTATTAGAGCTTTTTTTGAGATTATCTAATATCTGTGTAATAGCATCTATATTTGCGCCAATTTTATCTGAGCGACTGGCAACTTCAGTAGTTACTTGATCTAAGCTATTTATAATATTGGAAACTTTATCAATATTTTTTTTATTTAATAATATTTTAATTTGTGTGGAAATTTCTTGTACATCTTTAGCAATCGATTGAGCTTGTTCAGTTAGACTAGTTAATAAAGATAGGTGTGTTGGTATTTGCGGATATGGTTCTGAATTATGAGGAGTGAGCATTTTTTTATTAGTAGATTCTTTTGGTAATTGCAAGTCTATATAAGATAACCCCGTTATTCCTTGTATTTTTAATACCGCAAAAGTATCTGTGCTAATTGCAATTTCTTTAAAAACATTTATATAAATAAAAACATTACGTGGATCTTTTGCATCTAATTTTATTGATTTTATCTTACCTACTTCTACACCATTATATCTAATAATGGAATTAGCAGTAATCCCATTAATTGGTTCATTAAAAACGGTTAAATAAGTATTATAGCTTCGATGATTACTAGCAGAAAACCATAACCAGACTATAGTTAATATTGCAGTGCTAATAACTACAAATAAACCAACAATTAAGTACTGTTGATTATTTTTTATCATTTTAAATCTCCATTATTAGTTGTTTTTTCTAAATGAAACTTTTTAATTGCTAAACCTCTAGGGCCATTAAAATAGTTATATAGTTCAGGAATTTCTTTATTATTGGCAGCTTTTTCTACTGTATCATGAAATAATACTTTTTTATTACCAAGATATATTATTTCATCTGATATGCTCCAAATGCTATCTAAATCATGAGTTATCATAATAACTGTTAAATTTAACTGTTTTTGCAGACTTGAAATTAAATCATCAAAACTGCTAGCACTATCTGGATCTAAACCAGAGGTTGGCTCATCTAAAAATATTACTTCAGGGTCTAGTGCTAAAGTACGAGCTAATGCAACGCGCTTGAGCATACCTCCACTGATTTCAACAGGGTTCAAATTAAAAGCTTGTTCTGATAATCCAGTTAATTTTAATTTTAATCTAGCTATTTCTTCAATGGTATTTTTAGAAAAGTTGGTAAACTCCATTAAAGGGAACATAACATTTTCTAAAACAGATAAGGAAGAAAATAAAGCTCCATGCTGAAACATCATGCCAACGTGACTTAAAGTTATTTTAGTTAGAGCATTATCGATATTATAGTTAGAAATTTTTTCGCCAGCAAGGATAATTTCACCTTCTGTTAAAGGTTGAATCATTAAAATTTCGCGTACCAAAGTAGTTTTACCACAACCACTGGGGCCAATTATTGAAACAATACGATCAGGATATATAGTTAAATTTAAATTTTTATGAACCCATATTCCATCAAAATTGGTTCCAAGGTTTTTAATTTCAATAATTGGTTTATCGGCCATTTTTTTGACTTTCATTTAAATCTTGAGAATCTCAAAAATTATAGCAAAAATTGCATCAATACATACTATTGAAAAAATTCCTAAAACTACACTTTTTGTTGTATATTCTCCGATGCTATTTGCATTACCTTTAACATTAAAGCCACAATAACAGCCTATTAGAGAAATGATAAAGCCAAAGGCTAAACTTTTATATATTCCATCTGTATAATTATAAATTGATACATTGTTTTGTAAGCGTTCTAAAAAAAATGAATAATTAAGATCAAGAGTATAATTAACTACTATTGCTCCTCCAAGTAGGCTAGCTACATCAGCTATAGCGGTAATTAAAGGAGTAATAATCATGGTGCCAAATACTTTAGGTAATACTAAGCGGATTATTGGAGAAATACCCATTGTTTGAATTGCATCAATTTCTTCTTGTGTTTTCATAGTACCAATTTCAGCGGCAATTGCTGAACCAGTTCTACCAGCAATAATAATGGCGGTCATTAAGGGAGATACTTCTTTTAATAATGAAATTCCCAGAAAATTTACGGCATAAATATTAGCACCATAGCTTCTAAATTGCGGGCTCATTTCGTAAGCAAGGGTCATTCCCAACATAAAACTTAATAAAATAGCAATCCATAACCCTTTGGCTCCAGCATTATTAATAGTTTTTATTATTTCTTGGGTTGATAAAGAGCGGGGAGATTTAATTAATAACAAGCAGTTTATGCAGAATTGACCAAAAAAAGATATAATTCCAATAACATCTTTCCATATATCTACTACGTTATGCCCAATATTTATTAGTATTCCGCTTTGTTCTTGTTCTTGAGTATTTTTAATAGGCTCATTTAATTTATCTATAAACCTATCATATAATTTTTGTCCATCGTTAGATAAAATTAATTTTGAGACCTCAATCTGTTTACTCTTTAAGTATTTAATAATTTTATCAATAAAATATATTCCTGAGGTATCTAAATAATTAATTTTGCTACCATTTATGTTTATTTTTTTAAATTTATTATTAATTTTTGAGTAGGCGAGTTTTAATTCATTTTCATTAATTGAACGCCATGACCAGTTTCCTGACAATATTATTGATTGTTCATCAGCATTAAACTCCATAGAAGCTGAATTAGTATGAGTTAGTTTTTGATATGCTGATTCTTTATACATAATTTATATAACCATATTGAAAAATATTTTACTTATCAGGACTTTTTTGTAAGGTGTAGATGTTACGATTATAGCATATTTATTTTTAATATATTGTATATTTGCCTTATTATTTTAGACATATTATTTTTTTTATTAAAATAGATTTATGTTTTAATAAGTATTTTTCAAAATATGTCTTAGTTTATATACACATTTATTAAATGATTATAATTTAAAATGCAGATCCTAAGTAAGAATTTAAAAAATAAAAAACTATATTTTAGGGGGTTAATAAAAAGTTAATAATTATTGAAGCTAATTTTATTGGGTATTGATAGATCATAATGTGACCTCCGTTGGCATAGGTGATTAATTGTGAGTTTTTTAAATATTTATTAATTATTTTAGAGTTTTCAGGGGGAATTAATTTATCTTTTTCGGCACATAGTATTAAGGTGGGAGTAATTATATTTTTTAAAATATCTTCTGCTTGTGGTTCGACAATCCATTGTTCAATAGCTATTTGTTGTTTTTCAATTGTCCTAGGAGGGGCTATAATAGTATTATTTTTAGGCTTAAAATGATATATAGGTATGAAGATAATTTTCCATAAATTTGGAAAAAGTAAATTTAGCATTTTAAAATAATTTAGGGGATTAATTTTATTTAAGGTTTTAAGTATCTTAACTACTTTTTCATTTGGAGATATAGCCAGATTACCTGGAGGGACAGTATTTATCAAAATAAGTTTTTTTAAATTATTAGGATATAAACTTGCATAAATTTGAGCTATCATGCCCCCCATAGATATGCCACATACAGAGACTTTTTTTAAATTTAGTCCTATTCTTAATTTTTCTACATCATGAGCTAAATCACTCATAAAATAATTTTCTGTATCTTTGAAAAATTTTTTACCAGTATTTCTATTATTAAAGACAATAATTTTATAAGATTGGGATAATTTGTATAAAAACCTAATGTCCCAAGCGCTAAGAGTGCTTGCATAACCAATAATTAAAATTAATGGTTCCCCTTCACCAAAAATACAATACTCTATTACTCTATCTTCTATAGCAATTGAAATAATTTCATTCATATTTAAAGAAAATTCATTTTTTTTCTTAATTGCTTTTATAAAATCATTAAAAATCATTATCATGACCTTTTATAATTATTTTATTTGAATAAGTAAATTATTAATCAAACTATCAAAATTCTTTGTTTCATCTAAGTTTTGTCCATCAAGATCATTAGCTATAATTGATATTATATATTTATTTTTAGGGGTATAAAAGTACCCAGATAAAGCTCTAACATCGTTTAGCATTCCTGTTTTTGCATGCAAAACTCTTTTAAAATTTAATAAGCGATCTTGTAATGTTCCTTCTAATGCAGGTTCAGATAAAGTAGCTTCAAAATTAGCTTGTAGAGGGGAATGTGCAATTAAATGTAATAAATCTGCAATATTTTTTGCACTAAATTACTGCCCTCTGCACTTTTATAAATAAGGTGC
>CALMTA010000145.1 GCA_937872505.1 uncultured Neisseriaceae bacterium
TGATAGTATAATGTATTTTATGCGAAAGTAGGACATCGCCAAGCTTCTTTTTTATACCTAGACCAATATAAATAGCTTGAACCAACGATTGTTTATCTTACCTCATCCATTACAGTTAATTAATGATATATAACAATTATTTATTTTTTCTATTAATTCATGTTTATATGTAAATATTGTATCATTAATTGATTTAATAATTTTTATTCCAATTGCACAATTTGTTATAAATGCTGCTTTGCAATTAATAGCTTTATTTAAATTTATTGATTCTTCAAAAATTGGAATATTTATCCCTTTACAAATTTTTAATATTTCACTTCTAACTATTCCTGGCAATATACCATCGGAAATTGGTGGTGTAATAATTTCATCATTTTTATTTATAAAAAATATATTTGCTACAGAGCATTCAGTAATATTGCTTTGAGTATTGAACATTATTCCATCATCATATCCTTTATTTATTGCTTCATGTCTCGCTAATATTGATTCTAAATAATTTAAAGATTTAATACCAGAAATAATAGATTTTTCATTTTTTTGAATAGTAGTAGTACAAATTCTAGGAAATAAAGCCATACTATCGTTGTATGGAACAGCCCTAATTAATAAAGTAGGGTTAGACTCTTCTGATATATTAATGCCTCTACCACTAACTCCTCTAGTATAAGTTATTCTTATTATTGCAGGATTTTTCTCTAAATTATTACTTTTTAAAATATTTAAACAGATTTCATGAAGCTTATTTTTATTTAAATTACATTTTAAATATATTTTCTCAGTATCATGCTTTAACCGCTCCATATGTTTTTCAAAATGTATGAGACTACCATTTTTAGCTTTAATTGTGGTAAAAACTCCATCACCTAATAAAAATCCTCGATCTGCTATATTTATAGCGTTTGCTGGATCATTTAAGTAGTTGCCATTTAAATAAAACATAATCAATAATTCTTTATATTTTAATTCAAAAAACTTTACCAGGGTTTAAAATATTATTAGGGTCTAGTAGTATTTTTATTGATTTCGCTAAATTATAACTATTGATATCATAATATTTTTTAAACCAAGATTTTTTTAAGATACCGATTCCATGCTCTGCAGAAAAACTACCCCCAAATTTAATTACATCTTCATAAACAATTTGATTAATAGTTATTTCCTGTGTTTCAATATAGTCTTTAGATTGCATAGGAAAATTAACGTTATAATGTAAATTTCCATCTCCTAAATGCCCAAAAATATTAATGAAAGCTTTATGATATTTATTCATTATATTATTAGTATTGGCGTTAATAAATTCTTCTATATTGCTAATAGGTAATGAAATATCATGTTTAATTGCAAATCCGTTTGATTTTTCAGCTAAAGGGAGTTCTTCTCTAATTTGCCAAATCTTCTTTCTTTCTTTGTGATTACTTGCTAAAATTACTTGGTTCATATTTACTTTATTATTATATAAAATTTTGGTAATTATATCTATATTAAAATTAATATCAGTTTCTAATTCAAATAGAATTAACCAATTTTCTTCAATAGCTATTTTTCTATTAGTAAAATGCTGGTTATAGATTAGCTGGCTATTTTTATCCATTATTTCAAAAGCACATAGATTAAATGGTTTCAATTCTTGTAATATTTTTATTGCGTTTGCGAGACTTTTAATGGCGATTAAACTAGTACAGTAATTTTGTGGTTGTGGATAAAGTTTTAAAGAAGCTTTAGTTATAATGCCAAGAGTACCTTCACTACCAATGAATAATTGTTTTAAATCAAAATTAGTATTATTTTTTCTTAATGATTGCAATTGGTTAATTATTTCGCCATTAGCTAATACAATTTCTACACCGAGAATTAAATCGCGCATAGTTCCATATTTAATAACGTGAATTCCTCCAGCATTAGTTGCTATATTTCCCCCAATTTGACAATTTCCTTCAGAAGACATGCTTAGAGGAAAATATAGATTATATTTTGCAGCTTCTTCTTGTATTTGTTTTAAGGTACAACCAGATTCAATGATAATATTTGAATTATTTATGTCAACTGTTAAAATTTTATTTAATTTTTTAAGATTAATAATAACTTGTGGTGATTGTAAACTTGTTGGTATTGAACTACCACATAAAGAAGTATTTCCTCCTTGAGGAATAATGCCAATTTTATATTTTTCACAAATTTTAATTATTAAACTTATTTGAAATGTATTTTCAGGCAATAAAACAGCAAGAGCATTATTTTTATAACGGTTACGCCAATCTGTTTCGTAGGGTTCTTTAAGAAAGTTATCACTAATAACTGATTTTTCATCTAAAACTGCGATAAATTCATTTATAATATTTTTCATAGATTAAATAATAATAAATTGTAAAATTTTTTGCCAAATGTAATCAAGATTATTATTCAAACTATGATCATCATTTAGTTCATAATATTTAATATGACTTTTTTGCTTTGCATATTCTCTAGCAAAATCTACAGGAACTACTTTATCATGTAGCCCATGAAATACTAATGTAGGAATAGTTTTATTAAAGATACTATCATTATGGGACAGAAGATCTTCATAAAACTTATAGTTTAAGTGCATATTTTTATTATACCCATAATGAAATATGTCAACATAATTATCCTGTTTCCATTTTATTAACTTTTCTTCTCCTGTACTATCTTTCCATAATTGAGAAATTTTAATTGCAGGGGCTAATAAAATTAATTTTTCAATATTATTAATTTCTTCTGCTAATATTAAGGATATTATCGCGCCCATACTGGAACCAAATAAGGTTACAGGAGAATTAGTTTTTATTAAATCTTTTACTGTAAGGATTTGTCGGCTAATAGTCAAATTAGGAAAATCATTTAAATTTAAATCAGGAATTAATAATTCAATACCATGTTCAAGCATTTTTTTTGCGAAAAATTTGGCTTTGAAAGAGTCTGGGCTTGATGCAAAGCCATGTAAATATATATATTGCATAGTTTTTATCCTATTATTAGGATATAATTTTATCATTTTTTATATTAAGAAGAATCTGTATTAATTTTAAATGGGTTCACTTGCAAAAAATCTATCATTACTTAAATGAGACATTGAACAACTAAACATTAATATTAAATCATCTGTGCCAATATTTATTAATTGATGAATAGTTTTTTCTGGAACCACAAATGATTCATTTCCATTTACTAAATATGATTTTTCTTGATGATCTTCTATATTTTTTAATATAATCTTTCCATTACCACTAATGATATGGTAGTGTTCATCGCCGTGATTATGATAGTGGGGCTTAACCCATTTATTAGGGCTAATTACTGTAATAAAGGTACTAAATTCCTCATTACCCGCAATTTTTGCAATGCGAATGCCAACTTTTTCATCAAATTTGCAATTATTTATAAGATTTTTCCATTGGATAATAGCAAGCATATAAAAATACTCTTTTAAAAACTTAATCACTTAATTAAATAGATACATTATCAAATTTATTTTTTGCAAAATTATTTTGTGACAGAGGTAATAATACATTTTCAAGTAAACTAGAAGCTCCAAATCTAAAATTGGAACTATTAACCCATGCACATCCCATTATTTTATTTGCTAATTCAATATATTGTATAGCTTCAGCAATAGTTTTTATTCCGCCAGAAGCTTTAAATCCACATTTTTTTCCTGAAGTTTTAATTGTATTTAATATAGTTTCTGCAGCATGAATGGTTGCATTTATTAAAGACTTTCCTGTAGAGGTTTTAATAAAATCAGCACCTGCTGCAATACTTATTTCACTAGCAATTTGAATTAATTCAGGAGTTTTAAGTTCACCACTTTCAATTATAACTTTTAAAACTTTATTTTTACATAGGTTTTTAACTTTGGAAATCATATTGTAGCCTAATTCAGAATCACCATTTTTTAGACTATGATAAGGAAAAACGATATCTATTTCCTGAGCACCTCTTTTTATTGCTAATTCTGTTTCATAAAGTGCTTTATCCATATCAGGTAATCCATCAGGAAAATTAACTACAGTTGCAATTTTAATATTTTGTTTAATTTCAGCAAAAACCTTTTGTGCTAAAGGAATATAATGAGAATAAATGCATATTGCAGCAACATTACCATAATGAGTATTAGCTTTATGGCATAAATTAATAATTGATTGATCAGTATCATTAGCGTTTAATGAGGTTAGATCAATTAATGACAATATCTGTGCAGCATATTCGTTGGTATTATTCATATAAGATCCTTTCTAAATATTTTCTAAAAGAAGTTTTGGTATATTAATACCACTATTTTCAAAAATTTGTTGAGTACCAGTTGGACTGGTTATATTTATTTCATTTAAGTAATTACCAATAACATCAAGACCTGCAAAAACGATATTTTTTTTAATTAACCATTGGGCTACAGTGTTAGAAAGATTAAAATCTTCTTTAGAAATTTTTTGTACTTCTCCGGTACCGCCCAAAGCAATATTACTACGAATTTGCATTTTTGGAGGAATTCTAAGAAGGCACATATCAATTACTTGACCGTTAACTATGAATATTCTTTTATCTCCATGTTTTACTTCAGGAATAAATTTCTGTAGCATAATGGTTTTGGTAAAATAATTAGTAATGGTTTCAATTATTGTATTTTTATTAAAATCATTAATAGAAATTTTAAAAACGCTTCTTCCAGCCATTTCATCTAGAGGCTTTATTACACATTCTTCATGTTTATTTAAAAATTCTATAATGACATTTTTGTTTTTGGTTATAGTTGTTGGAGTAATTAATTGAGGAAAATTTAGAATTGATAATTTTTCGTTAAAATTTCTTAAAGAATTGCTGTTATTTAAAACTTTAACACCTTGTTCTTCAGCTAAAGTTAAAAGTTGAGTTAAATAATAATATTCCATATTAAATGGTGGGTCATTACGAACAAAAACTGCATTAAAATAATCTAAATGATGTAAAATATTTTTAGATTGTTCTTCATACCAATTTATCTGAGACTTTTTAGTAATTTGAATCTTTATTACATTAGCTTTAATAATTTCATTATCAGCATAAATATCTTGAGGATAGCAATAAAATATGGAATAATTTAATTCAGAAGCTGTAAGCATTAAAAAATAAGTTGTGTCAGTTTTTATTTTAAAACTATCAAGTGGATCACAAATAAATAAAATTTTTTTATGAATTAATAAAGATGAATTATTCATATTATCCTCAAAAAATAACACTATCATCGGCAATAAAATAACTGGTAAAGCCAAATAATGCCCAAAAGTGATATGGTATAATTCCCTACCTAATCTAATTTGTGGAATATGTAGTCATTATGCCAAAAATTTCAATTATACCAGAAAACATAGAATTTGATATTGATTATACAGAAAATATTTTAAGCGCTGGTTTAAACCAAAATTTAAATTTGCCTCATGGTTGTAAAAGTGGAAATTGTGGTGCATGTAAATGTAAAGTACAGTTAGGAGATATAGATTTAGACGAATATAATAAAAATGTTTTAAAAGATGAAGAGATTGAGCAAGGATATACTTTATTGTGCAAGGCACATGCAAAAACAGATGTAGTATTATATATACCCCATTTTTTACATGGCTTTCCTATAAAAATGCTACCTGCTCGTGTAGAAAAAATAAAAAAAATTAATACAACAGCTATAATTATATTAAAAATACCCGCAACACAAAAATTTGGTTTTTATGCTGGGCAATATATTGATATTATGCATAAAGGAAAGAATAGGAGCTATTCATTAGCAGGGAATCCCAAAAAAAATGATGAGCTAGAATTGCATGTTAGATATTATAATAAAGGCATCTTTTCTGAATTTGTATGGAATGAGTTAAAAGAGCAACAAATTTTGCGTTTTAAGGGCCCTTTAGGCAATTTTAGATTGCAAGAAACAGAAAATCCAATTATTTTAATATGTACCGGAACTGGGTTTGCACCTATTAAATCGATTATTGAGAGTATTATATCTGATAATATTAAGAAAGAAATTCATTTATACTGGGGCAATAGAACTAAAGAAGATTTTTATTTATTAGAGCTTTTGCCACAATGGCAAGAACAGCTTAATCTACGAATAACATTATGTGTATCAAAAGAAAATGTGGATGGCTATAAGAGCGGGTACGTTACACACGAATTGAGTAAAGATTTTTCAGATTTAAAGAAATATGAGGTTTATGCTTGCGGTAATATTAAAATGATTGAAGACGTCTATGATTTAGCGGTTAATAAATTGAATTTGGCTAAAACAAACTTTTTCTCTGATGCCTTTATACCTTCAAGCGAGTAAAGGGGATTTATGTTTAATAACCTATTTAAAAATATATTATTTTTAAATTTAATTTTGTCTATTATTAATAGTTGTGGTTTTAAAGGGCCTTTATACTTAGCACCAAAAGAACAGGAAAAACCAAAAATTAAAACAAGTGATAAATGTATACAAGAACAAAAAAATATTATTGAAAGTGAACCACAAACTAATAAAGGAGCGCTAAGTGGATAAAGATTTAAAAAATTTAGATAGTGAAGAATTACATTGTGATGTTGTAGTTTTAGGTGCAGGCCCTGGAGGTTACACGGCTGCTTTTAGAGCTGCTGATTTAGGAAAAAAAGTTATTTTAGTGGAAAAATATCAAACTTTAGGCGGCGTATGTCTAAATGTTGGGTGTATACCGTCTAAAGCATTACTGCATATTGCAAAAGTTATTAATGAAGCAGAAGAAGTAAGCCATCATGGGGTAGCTTTTGGAAAGCCTAAATTAGATATTGATAAAATCCGTAATTTTAAAATAGGTGTAGTAGAAAAATTAACAAAAGGATTAACAGGATTAGCTAAGCAGCGTAAGGTTCAAGTGGTCTATGGATCTGGTCAATTTATTTTACCTAATTCTTTAGTGGTTAAAACAGAAAAAGGAACAACAACTATACAATTTAAAAATGCTATTATTGCTGCAGGCTCACATTCAGTTAGACTTCCGGGGGTTCCTTTTGATGATCCGCGCGTTATTGATTCAACAGGTGCGCTATCTTTAAAAGATATCCCAAAAAACATGTTAATTATCGGTGGGGGTATTATAGGCCTTGAGATGGCCGAAATTTATTCTTCTTTAGGAAGTGAAATTACAATAGTTGAATTAGGTGAAGGGTTAATCCCTGGAGCGGATCGTGATTTAATTAAAGTTTTAGAAAATAGAATAAAAAAAAGATATAAAGCAATATATACGAAAACTAAATGTACTAAGATAGAAGCAAAAAAAGATGCACTATATGTAAAATTTGAAGGAGACAATACACCTATTGAAACACAAAAATTTGATAAAATTTTGGTGGCAGCAGGTCGTAGACCAAATGGAAAAACCATTGGTGCAGAAAATGCTGGGGTTTTTGTAAATGAACAAGGTTTTATTCCGGTAGATAATCAATGTCGAACTAATATAGCCCATATTTTTGCAATTGGTGATATAGTTAGCCATCCGATGTTAGCACATAAAGCAACACATGAAGCACGTGTTGCGGCAGAGAATTGTTCCGAATTGAAATCATATTTTGATGCTCGTGTTATACCAGGAATTGCTTATACTGACCCAGAAGTTGCATGGATGGGGGTAACAGAGGCGGAAGCTAAAGAAAAAGGCTTAGCGATTGAAATAGGTAAATTTCCGTGGGCTGCATCAGGTCGTGCTTTAGGTAATGGTCGAGATGATGGTTTTACCAAAATTATTACTAATAAAAAAACTCATAAAATTATTGGAGCGGGAATCGTAGGGGTTAATGCTGGAGAATTATTAGCAGAAACAGTATTAGCATTAGAAATGGACTGCGATATACATGATGTAGCGTTATCAATACATGCACACCCTACCTTATCTGAATCAGTTGCATTTGCTTGTGAAATTATAGATGGAAGTATTACAGACTTATATATGCCGAAGAAAGTTTAATTGGCATAGGAAATTGAGGTAAAAAGTGAAATTTAAAAATGTTGCTTTAATAGGTAAATACCAAACTGCTGAATTGACTGATTATATAGTGGAATTAGGAGAATATTTAACTAAGCTAGGTATTAATGTATATTTAGATTGTGCTAATTACTGTGAAAATGAAAAATTTAAAAATTTTAAAATTGGCAGCCTTAAAGATTGGTTAGATAAAATTAACTTAGTTATTGTTATAGGTGGAGATGGTACTTTATTATCAGTAGCTAGAATTATTGTTGATTATGATATTCCTATACTTGGGATAAATCAAGGTAAATTAGGGTTTATGACTGATATTACTGTTGATGAAATGATAGTTGTAATTCAAAGTATGTTAGTTGATAATAATTATACTTTAGAAGCCAGGAGCTTATTAGCTGCAAAAGTAATTCGCGATGGTAAAATAGTGGATAATGGTGTGGCATTAAATGATATTGTTATTTCCCGTGGGGCAATAGGAAATATGATTGAATTTGATATTAATATTGATAATCAGTCGGTGTTATCACAAAAATCAGATGGAGTTATTTTTGCAACACCAACAGGTTCCACAGCCTATTCTTTGGCAGCGGGAGGACCAATTATAAATCCAGATGCTAAAGTTTTTTCAATTGTTCCTATTTGTCCACAATCCTTAACAAATAGACCGCTAGTAGTAAATGATAGTGGGGTCATTGAATTTATTTTAATGAGAGAAAACTCTACCCAGTTGCATGTTGATGGGCAAGAATGTTTTAATTTAATTTATAGAGATAAAGTAATATTAAATAAACACCCTAAGCAATTACAATTTATTCATCCACAAGATTATAATTATTATAAAACATTAAGGCGAAAATTGGAATGGTCAAAGAGGCTATCATAATAATGCTGTAAGAATATTTGAGGGTATTAACCAATTAATGGGGAAAATAGCAATTATAAACGCTGAAAAAGTCATTTTAAAGCTAATAATTAAATATTTTAAATAAAGTTCCACTTAAATATTATTTAGATGAAATTTGTTTAACAAATAGTATACATAATAGATTAAAATGATGTCTAAAGATTATAATGGAGGCAATTATTTTGAAAAAAACAGTTTTTGATCAAATTAATGAGCATGTGAGTGATATGCTTAAAAATAATCCCTTACAGGATTGGGAAAAAAATATTAAAACTATAATTATTTCTATATTTAAAAAACTAGATTTAGTGACTCGTGAAGAATTTGAAATTCAACAAAAAGTATTAAGTAATACTAGAAAAAAATTAGAAGAATTAGAGCAAAAACTAGAGCAAAAAACAAAGAATTAGATAGAAAAAGAGATAAAAATCATAAAGTTATGAGATAAAATTCTCAATTTAAAAGAGGTTTAAAGTATTATGAATAAATTTCTTGTAGGTTTAATTTTAGGTATTGCAATTGCAGGCGGTGTAGCTTTCTATCTCAATTCTATGCCAAATCAATTTGAAAATAAAGCTGCTAATAGAGAGTCTGGTGCTATTATCACTAATTCAGGACCACTTATTTTAGCTCCGGGTACGAAACTCCAAGAATTTAGAGAGAAAGAATCAAAAGATAATGCATCAACAGTTAATTATGATTTTTATGATATTTTACAAGGAAAAAAATCAGCAGATAGTATGCAAAATAAAACAAAAGAAAATCCAGAAAAAAATTCAACAACTTATTTTGTAGAAGCAGGAGCATTTGATCAAGAAAGTTTAGCCCAAGACATGAAAGCTAGATTAACTTTATTGGGTATTGATTCAAGTATAAAAGACCAGCAAATAGATAATAAAGTTGTTAAGAAAGTAATTATAGGACCATTGGATTCTGAAGATAGAGCAAATCAATTAATAGATCGTTTATCTGGTGAAGATATTTCTGCAGAGATAAATTCAGAAAAAAATTAAGGATGGAGAAAGTTTTATGAAAAAATGTTTGTTTTTATTATTAACTTTTTTTAATATTGGTCAATTATTTGCAGCTGATATTTTAATTGAAGAAGGAAAGGATTATAAATTATTATCAGTACCAATTTCAGTTGTAAATATTCCTCGAGGGAAAGTTCATGTTATAGAGTTTTTCTCTTACAATTGTGTTCATTGTAGGGCTGTGGAACCTTTGATAAAGGAAAAGTTAGCAATTAATAAAAAAATTGCTTTAGATACAATACAGATTGTTTATGATGAAAAATATAATGGAGCTTTTGCTCGAATAAATGCTACTATTAAACTATTACATCTAGAAAGATTAGAAAAAGCAATATTTGCTGCTGTTGCAGAACAAAAAGATTTTAATGATGTGATTCAGCTAAAACAATTTTTAGCGAAAAATGGTTTGAATCAAAAACAAATTGAGCAGTTTATGGATACTTATAATTCATTTACGGTTAATGGTAAAGTTAATGAATATAAACAATTAACTACAGAATATAATGTAATAGCAACACCAACTATTGTTGTAGCTGATAAATATGTAGTTTCGCCAGCACAACCAGAAAAATTAATTCAAGTAACACAAGCGCTAGTAAATAAAATTATAAATAATAAATTAAAGAAATAAATATAAAATGAATATAGAACAAGCACGCTTTAATATGATTGAACAACAAATTAGGCCTAACGGTGTAGTAGATGAAACCATTTTAAAATTATTATTTAATTTAAAAAGAGAAAAGTTTGTAGCTGAAGAAATGCAAAATTTGGCATTTTCTGATTTAGAAATTCCATTACCTGGTGAACAAAAAATGCTGTATCCTCGAGTAGAAGCGCAATTAATACAGGCATTGAATATAAAAAAAACAGATAAAATTTTGGAAATAGGAACAGGTAGCGGCTATGTAACAGCAATGCTTGCTAAACTGTCTCAGTTTGTTTATTCAATTGAAATTGATGAGAGAAATAGACAGTTTGCAGTACATAATTTGACTAAAGCAGGTATTACAAATGTAAGTATTATTAATGGTAATGGTATAAATGGGTTTTCTGAGAAAGCACCGTATGATAAAATTTTTATAGGTGCTGGGATGTTGGAGATATCTAATAATATTAAGCACGAGCTAAAAATAGGAGGAAGCTTAGTAGGTTTTAGTGGAGAAAAACCAGTGATGCATGCCCAGCTAATAGAAAGGGTTGCAGATAATAAGTATAATCAAAAAAATTTATTTGAAGTAAATATTGATTATTTAATTAGTGAACAAGTTAAAAATTTTAAATTCTAATTTTATTATAAAGGGAGAGATTAAGTGTCTGATAATGATAAATCAAAAGCATTGCAAGTTGCTTTATCCCAAATTGAAAAGCAATTTGGCAAAGGTTCTATTATGCGTATGAATGAGACTCAGATTGCTAATGATATTCAAGTGATTTCAACAGGATCATTGAGTTTAGATTTAGCCTTAGGGGTAGGTGGTTTACC
>CALMTA010000146.1 GCA_937872505.1 uncultured Neisseriaceae bacterium
ATGCATAACCCTGCAACAAAAATAGAAATTACAATAAAAATAATGCTTTTATTCATATGCTTTCCTTTAAAATAATTTATTAGTAGATTATTTTACTTCAAAATATTTTTTAAAATATAATTTTTTTAATAATAAACTTATTGTTTAAAAAATACGTTTCACATGAAACATATTATAAGTATTTCTTTATTATTAATATTATATTTTCGGAAGCGCCTTGATAATTTTTTATAAATATGCGGGATTGTTTTACCATTTTCTGATATTTTTCAATATCACTTAATAAAAATTCTATTTCTTTAAAACATTCGGACATATTATTAACTTTAAGAGCACAGCCATTATTTAACGAATTATTGGCAATAACTTTAAAATTAAACATATGCGGTCCAAAAATAACTGGTTTATTTAAAAATAAAGGTTCTATTAAATTTTGTCCACCATATTCTTTAAAACTTCCTCCCATTACTGCAATATCACTCATAAAATAATAGGTAAACATCTCTCCCAAACTATCACCCAAAAAAACTTGCGTATCTTCTTTTACAGATTGATTATCTGAGCGCTTCTGATATTTAATATTTCTATCTTTAAGTAAAGTTTCAACAAACTGAAATCTTTCAAGATGCCTAGGTACAATTATAACAAGATATCTAGCATTTTTATTTAAGCAATCTAAAACATACTCTTCTTCACCTTCACGAATTGAAGCAAAAATAATTACTTTTTTACTTACAATATCTTTTTTTAAATATTCTGCTACTTTAAATTGATTATCATTTATAACTATATCAAATTTTGTACTACCTACTATTTGAATAAATTTTTTATAACCCAATTGCTTAAAATTATTATAAGTATTTATATCTTGACATAAAATACCTGTGAATTTATTCAATATAGGATTTATAAAAAATTTAAATCTTTTATAGGATTTAAAGGACTTATTAGATAATCGAGCATTAATTAAAAATATAGGTATTGAAAATTTATTAGCATAAAAAATCAAATTTGGCCATATTTCCATTTCCATTACTAAAACAATAGTAGGTTTAAATTTTTTATAAAAATTAATAACGGCATGTGGTAAATCAATTGGAACATAGTGATTTATTACGTTTGGAAATAAATCTTTTACCGTTTTTCTACCAGTTGGTGTCATATTAGTAATCATAATTTGGTAATTAGGATAATTAACCTCAATTAATTCTACTAATTTTGACAATGCCCTAGTTTCTCCTACTGATGCAGCATGTATCCAAATAATTGGCTTTACAGAATTATTAATTAAATTAAAAGAAAATCTCTCATTCAAAAACAAATTATAATCAGGATTTTTCGCAGATAATTTTTTAAAATAAAATAATATTAATGGTGAAATTAAATACATAACTAATGAATAAAAATATCGCATGTTTATATCTTTATAATATTTTCAAATAAATTAATAATTTGTTCTACGCTTGGAATAATTCCTACATTACCAATGTTTTTTGCAAAGCTAGATTCAAATACTCCAGTTAAATTAGGATTAGTATCTGTAAATATGGCAATTAATTTTTTATTAAATGCGTTGGCCAAATGTACAAGTCCAGTATCAACTCCAAAAACAAATTCTGCATTATTAATCAAACAATGAAGTTCAAAATAACTTAATATTTTATTAGGTATTAAAATATTATTTTTTTTTAAAATATTTTTACTTATTTCTTGAGCTTCATTTTGTTCATTTTTATTTCCAAATGGTATAACTATTGTAAAATTATATTTATTAATTAGATACTGAGCAATTTTTAGCCAATTATTTATAGGATATTTTTTACTATCTTTTGAAGTAGCATTGAAAAAAATTATATATTTTATTTTATTAGTAAAATCTAATATAGGAAATTTTTCTTTTTCAATTCCAAAATCTATTTTTTTTAAATCTACATCATAATTAAATATTTTTTGAGCTAATATTCTATTCTTTGTCGTAACCAAATAATTTTTATCTACCCTATATCTATTCTTATAAAATAATATAGATATTTTTTCTTTTATAGATTTTACATCATAACCAAATTTAGGACCATTAAAAAAAATAGTTAGTATTGAACTTTTTAACATTCCATGGGAATCAATAATATAATCATACTGTCTATTTTTATTTTTTATATATTTATACCATTTAAAAAAATAATAAAATATTTTTAACTTGTTTTTTTTCCAAATTCTTAAAGGAATTGGAATTATTCCATCAACTAAATTATTTAATTTAATTAAATCAACAAAATTTGCATCTACTAACCAATCTACTTGACAATCCTTAATTTTAGATTTTATATCATATAGCATAGGATAATTATGAACAATATCCCCTAATGAAGATAACCTAATAATTAAAATTTTTTTCATTAAATAATACCTATTCTAAATTGTTAATAATCCTAACTTAATAATGTTATTAAATATAAGTTATAAACAAAAAAAATTTATTATAATAATTTAATCACATATTATCAACTGTAGATTATAGTATACTTGAGTATAAATATCCACAATGTAATTCATTATTATTATTATCAATTTTTAAGTTATAAACATATATTCAACTTATTAATATTAATAATAAATTAAAATATAATTAGATAAGTTATTTAATATATAGTTAGTTAAATTTTACTAAAAATGCTTATTTTAAAAATATAAAGAATTAATTAAATTAATTTAATTCGTACACAAATGTTAAAAACAAGATAAAATATATACTATAAAATTATTTTGTTATTATAAAAATTATTAATTACATAATATATTATTGGGAGATTAATAATGCATCTAAATAAACAATTCAAAGGCAAAATGTTGATTTTAGGTTGTGGTAGTGTTGCTCAATGTACTATTCCTATTTTGCTAAAAGATGTAAATATGTCACCTGCTAATATAACTGTTATGGATATGGTTGATAATAAACATTTAATTAAAAATGAAATCAAAAAAGGTGTTAATTATGTTTTAGACAAAGTTGATCAAGATAATTATCTTACCTTATTACCTAAATATTTATCTTCAGGTGATTTTCTATTAGATTTATCTTATGATGTGAATACATGTGCTTTATTAGAATGGTGTCATAATAATAATGTTTTATACGTTAATGCTTCAATAGAAACTTGGAAAGATGGAGATGAAAAAATTAGATTAACTGATTCATCACCAACAGCTTTAACATTATATGAACGCTATAAAGATATCCATAAATTAGTAGATAAATGGAAAGATAAAAATGGAGCAACTGCTATAATGGATCATGGAGCAAATCCAGGTCTGGTATCTCATTTTACTAAACAAGCGTTAGTTGATATGGCTAATAGACTTATAAAAGAGAAAAAGATTACAAAATCAAAAATTACATTATTAGAAAATTCTCTTAAAAAAAATGAATTTGCAAAATTAGCCCAATTATTAGGAGTTAAAACAATACATATTTCAGAACGCGATAGTCAAATAGTGAATAAACCTAAAGAGGTAAATGAATTTGTAAATACTTGGAGTATAAATGGTTTTATTGAAGAAGGTTTAGCGCCTGCTGAATTAGGTTGGGGAACACATGAAAAAGAATTACCAAAAAATTCTTTTACTCATAAAAGTGGAACTAATCACCAAATACTTTTAGCAACTAAAGGTTGTAGAACATGGGTTAGATCTTGGGTTCCTTCTGGAGAAATTATGGGAATGGTAATACGTCACGGAGAAGCTTATAGTATTCCGCTTTGTTTAACAGTAAAAGAAAATAACAAAGTAGTTTATCGTCCTACTGTGCATTATGCATACTGTCCTTGTGATGGAGCTTTAAATTCTCTACATGAACTAGCTATGCGTCATTATATACCTCAAGAAAAATTTCGTATATTAGAAAATGAGATTATTTCAGGAAAAGATGAATTAGGTTGCTTACTAATGGGACATGAATATAAGTCGTGGTGGATTGGGAGTATTCTTGATATTGAAACAGCCAGAAAATTGGTTCCAAATCAAAATGCAACCACTGTACAAGTTGCAGCTGGTGTAGTAGCAGCCATATTATATGCTATAAATTATCCAAATTTAGGATTTTGTGTTCCTGATGATTTAGCATATGATGAAATATTAGAATATGTAAAACCATATTTAGGAGAATTTATTTCTATCCCAGTAGATTGGTCTCCAAGAGATAATGGTAAAGCATTTATGCCATTTGGTAAAGTTAGCGATAATAAAACTTCTTCAGAAGATGAATGGCAGTTTTCTACATTTTTAGTTACTGCCTAAAAATTTTATTAATTAAGAAACATTTTTTTAATTAAATAATAATTTTAATGGTTTATTATTAGTAATATGGTAGTATTAAATTAATATATTTAGTTTTTTAAATATTTTTGTTATTTTCTCCTATAAATCAATCTATTTTTTATTCATTATATTTATTTTATAATTATAATCATGTATTGTTTATTCATTATTAATAAGTAGATCATAAAATGTTAATAATATATATTTATTAACATTTATAAAAAATCATAAAATTTTATCCACAAACTTTAATTTACTTTTATAGTACTTATTAATAATTTTATTAACAGTTTTTTACTTTCTAGTATATAATTAAAATTAAGTTATTAACATAAATTTAGCAAATTAATAAGTACTATCAATAAATATATTATTGTATTAATATAATTAAACATCAAATATTAAAACTTCAAATTCTGTTATAATAAGTACTATAATTTAAATGTAGGAATTTGATTAATGGCAAAAGAGACCAAGTACACTTTAGAAAAAGTAACATACGTAAAAAAATGGACTGATCATTTATTTAGCTTTAGAACTACTAGATATGAAGGATTTAAATTCATACCAGGTCAATTTGCTAGGCTTGGTATAAATAAAGAAGACGGTTCTATAGTTTGGAGAGCATATTCCATCGTTTCTGCTGATTATGACGAAGAACTAGAATTTTATTCAATAGTAGTTCCAGATGGAGAATTTACTCAAAGATTAAAAAATTTAAAAATTGGTGATGATATTTATGTTGATAAAACAAATTATGGATTATTAACTACAGATAGATTTGAAAATGGTAAGCATTTATGGCTATTGTCAACCGGTACAGGTTTAGCACCATTTATTTCTATATTGTTTGATTTTCATATTTGGGAACAATATGAAAAAATAATTTTAGTTCATTGTGCAAGAAATAAAGAAGAACTTGCCTATCAAGATCTAATTAATAATTTTTACACTCATGAATTTTATGCAGATTTTGTTAATAATAAGTTAATTTACGTAAAAATTTTAACGCGTGAGAATAATGGTGCTGATTTATATGGTAGGATTACGGAATTATTAAAAAATAAAAAATTAGAAGAATTTGTTAATATACCTATTAATGTGGAAGATAGTAGGCTGATGATTTGTGGTAACCCACAAATGGTAGATGACACGAGAAAAATTTTAGGTGAACGAGATTTGGTCATATCACGTAGAGGTAAGCCAGGAAATATGGCTGTAGAAAATTATTGGTAGAAAATCTTTTATATTCTTAATTATTCTTAAATAATATCAAATAAATTTTTTTAATAAATTGTTTCACATGAAACAATTTTTATCTGGTGTACAAATGGAAGATTATATAATAATTTTAAATATTATAGAAGAAGTATTTATAGGAAAAAACTTAAGTGAAATTTTTGCTAAATATATAAATGAAACTAAAAATTCTTTAAATATTGGTAAAATTAAAGATATTAGCTATGGTTTATTGCGTTATTACAATAAGATTGATAATATATTAAAGATTTTAATCAAGAAAAAACCTAATAATTATAAAGTATTAATTATTTTATTAATAGCAATTTATGAGGTTAATTATTCAAAAAAACCTAAATTTGCAATATGTAATGATTTAGTAAACTTTGCATATTTTTTAACTAAAAGTATAAAACTAAAAAACTTTATAAATGGTGTAATTAGAAATTATTTACGGAATATTGAATATATTGAAAAAAAATTAGAAAGTAATATTGAATATAAGTATAATTTTCCATTGTGGTGGATAGAAAAATTAAAGAAAGATATTCCAAAAAATTATAATGAAGTTTTGTCTAATTTAAATGTTATTCCAAAATTGGCATTGAGGATAAATCTTAAAAAAATTAAATTTAATGATTATTTACAATTATTAAAAAAAGAAAACTTAAGTTTTAAGATAATAGATAATAAAATAGTATTAGAGGATAATTTAAATATAAATCAAATTCCATTATTCAAAAATGGTACTGTGTCAGTCCAAGATATTAGTGCACAAAAATTACTTGATTTAATAAATTTTAATGATGGAGATTATGTTTTAGATGCTTGTAGTGCTCCTGGAGGAAAATCTTGTCAAATTTTGGAAAATAACAAAGTTGAATTAATAGCTTTAGATATTAATGAAAATAGATTGAAAAAAGTTAAAGAAAACTTTGAAAGATTAAATTTATCAGCTAAAATAGTTTGTGCAGATGCTAGTAATTTAAAATGGTGGGATAATAAAAAATTTGATGTAATTATTGCTGATGTTCCTTGTTCAGCTAGTGGAACCATAAGAAAAAATCCTGATATTAAACTGCATAGAAAATTGGCAGATATACAAAATTTTGTATATACTCAACAAAAAATAGTATTAAATTTATGGCAGACCTTAAAAATTAATGGCCAGTTAGTTTATATAACATGTTCTATATTTAAAGAAGAAAA
>CALMTA010000147.1 GCA_937872505.1 uncultured Neisseriaceae bacterium
AAGAGATTTAACCGATTTATTTGCTTTAGAGAAATTAAATATAGCTGGTTTAAGAACAATATGTAAGAACAATAAAGCATTTATGGTTTTTACAATAAAAGTAAGTGGAGAGAATTTTAATTTTGATTGGTTGATAAACAAAATATTTCGTATTCAAGGTGTAATTGAAGCTTCAAGGAAATAATTATAAAAAAGAGTATATAAATAAAAAGTGAAACTTTAAAGTTTCACTTTTTATTTTAGTGTTAATCAATTTGAGGTTTACTAATTCAAACTATATCTTACAACAGTTCTATATTTAGTGTAACTTATCATAGAAAATTTAAAAGTGGTGTTAATTTACCGCCTTTTTAACTAATTTCGCCATGCTGGTGGAATAATAGTATTGGCTATATCAGGGAATTCTTGTTTACAATGCAATAAAATTTCCGCTGATAATAAAGCAGTACAAGTAAATGCGTTATTAATCCCTAAAAGTTTATGTTTCCAATTATTATCATTGTTATTTTGATGATATGCTGGTATTATGTTTTCATCTAATTCTAGTGCTTTATTCATTAATGCTAATGCATAGTATCTTATACTTGTAGGACTATCACTTTCAATTCCAAAAAAAGAACTTGAACTATATTTAACAAAAATTCCTGACAAACATAATAATATTTTGGCTTTTTCTTGGTCTGTTTTATTAGTTAGCTGAAATTTATCAATAATATCATCATAATGTAAATCTGTAATATTTATATTGCTTGCATCTCGTAAGTTGTAAAATAATATTTATATCGTCATCTTAGAAATATAATATAATTGCATTTACAGGAAATTAATTTTTTAATTTTAAGGAGATTATTATGCAATACAAGCCATTTGTCTTTATGTCAATTTTTGTATATTCTTTCTTTAGTATTAATAATATATTTGCAATTAGTAACCAACAACTTGTTGTAAAAGAAAATAAAGATCCAAAAGCAGTTTTTAGTTATTGGACTGCAGAACATCTACAAAATGCTAAACCAATAGATTTGCCAAAGGCGGATTTGCATTTAGTCAAACAAATATTGGTTAGTCAATTTCCACAACAACAGCATTCTATTTCTCAAGAAGGGGTGCCGCCATCTGTACATATTACACCTGATTCTACGCTTTTATTTGATCCTTCAACAACTTCAAGTACAAGTGTAGATAATTCTAATTCTTTACAAGCTAGCTTAAATGATTATGGCAGTTTGGGAGCTCAGTTTAGTAGTTCACAACTAGTTCCTCTTGCAGCAAATCTAACTTATCCTTATTCAGCTGTAGGTAAATTATATTTTACTATACCAAATAAGGGAGATTACGTATGTTCAGCGTCAGTTATAGGGCCAAGGGTAATATTAACGGCTGGTCATTGTGTGCATAGTGGAAGTGGAGGAGAAACAGGTTATTATACAAATTGGTTATTTATCCCTGCTTATAGTCTAGGAAATGCTCCTTATAAAACATGGGGTTATTCTTTTGTAGTGACTACCAGTTCTTGGATGAATGGTGGTGGAGCAGTGCCTAATTTAGCTGATTATGCGATGTTAGAATTGCAAGATCAAACAATTAATAATGTTTTGACACCAGTAGGAAGTCTAACAGGTAGATTAGGTTATGCTACCAATAGAGTTTTACCGCTTATGCCTAATCATGCACATATATTAGGTTATCCTTGTAATTTTGACCGGTGTTCAATAATGCATGTAACTACAGCTCAAAGTTTTCGTGCAGTTTCTCCTAGTAACGTTGAATATGGATCTGATAGTGGCGGTGGGGGCAGCGGCGGGGCCTGGGGTTGAAAATTTTGGGGGGCCTCTTATTGTCAAGCTGGCGGGCAAAATCCTTTATTTAATAAGGTAATTGGAGTATCCTCTTATAACTATTTAAATCCTGCTGTTTTAGTATTAGGTTCATCAATTTTAGGTGATCAGTTTAATGGTTTATTGGCAGTTGTTTGTAATCATAAAGCAGGTAATTGTAATTAAAATATAAAGTTGAAAATTTTTTAAAAATAGGCAATAAATTTATTGCCTATTTTTTATTTAATAAGTTTGATAGAAATTTTGCTACCTTGAATTAATTTATTTTCTAACATTTGATTATGTTTTTGTAATTCACTTACAGATATATTAAAGTGCTTAGCAATTGAGTATAATGTATCTCCTGCTTTTACAATATAATTAATATAGCTAGTTTTTGTTTCTAGATTATCTGTATTTAAGCTAATATTATTAATTAAATCATCTAAATCTGCATTAGAGTTTGATGCTACTGAAGAATCTTTTTTTTGTGCAATTTCAATAGGGCTAGTTATTTGGTAATCAGAATTATCATTAGTGGGTGTATTATTGTTAATTTGATTGTTTTCACTATCATTAGCTAATTGCATTAAAGGATCATTATTTTCGGTATTATTTGTTGCTAATATAGAGTTATCATTATAGAAGTTTTGATCTTTATTAAGATTAGCAAAAAATATTGCTTGATTTTCTAGAGGTAGTAAAAATTTTGTTGTAGGAGTAATTTTATAGTTACTATTTTTGAATTGAGGATTAAGAACTGAAAAAGTATTTTGAGTAGTTTCTGATTGTTGCACCACGTTTGTAATATGTGCTTCAATAGGTGCTTGAGTTATAGCAAAAAATGGTTCATTTTCAAATTTTTCAAGATTAATTCCGAATTTTTTGGGATTTGCTATTATATTACTTAATGCAATTAATTTAGGTACATATGCTTGCGTTACTTTTCTAAGTTCAAGAGCATTGTATTCTACAGTTCCTAATTTTTGTCCAGAATTTTGTATGCTTTTAAACATATTACCTTCTCCCCAATTATAGGCACCTAGAGCAAGATCCCATTGACCAAATAATTGGTGTAAATATTTTAAATAGATAATAGCTGCTCGTGTAGATTTAACTATATCTTGGCGTTCATCCAGAGTTTTATTTTGTACTAAGTTAAATCTATTTCCAGTGAATGACATAAACTGCCACAATCCTGTTGAATTGGCAGATGTTATAGCATAAGGATCAAAAGAACTTTCAACAATAGGTAATAAAGCAACTTCACTTGGTATCCCATTTCGTTCAAGTTCAGTTAATATAAAATATAAATATGGTTTTGCTCTATCTAAAATTGTAGTAAAAAATTTAGGATTTTTAGTATAAAATTTTTCATAATAACGTATTAGATCATTTTCAGTATGGTTAAGTTTAAAACCAGAACGCATTCTTTGCCATAAATCATCAAACTGTTTGACTTCGTAGTTATTCATTAACATAAAATTAATTGCAAGGTCATCGGCGATTATATTAGTTGTGAATATGCACATTACAAATAATATTTGTAGTTTTTTAATCATCTGATTCTCATTAAATTGGTATAATATCGCGTATATTTATGGTTGAGAAAAATTTTAAAAATATTATAGTTAATGTTTATTTTAACCTATTTTGTAAAAAGTTTGCAAGGCATTTTAAAGTGCTATGAAAGAAATTTTAGTTTTGTATTATAGTGTAAATGGTTCTACAGCTAAACTAGCATCCTTAATTGCAAGGGG